>BNVG01000019.1 GCA_025997935.1 Synergistales bacterium
AACGCGTTCGTCGTCAAATGGAACAAGGTCCTCTCGGCTTCCGCCGCCGCGCGCCAAAATAACGCAGTCGAGTTTTGGGATAAGCGACACGCGCGCCAAGGCGCTTACTATTTCGTCCGGCGCGTCTATACCCTGCACCTGCGTTCCTATCACGATTATAGAACAAGCGGGGTAACGGCGTTCCGCTACCCTGATGACGTCCCAAGCCGCCGCTCCCGTCTCTGACGTAATCAAAGCCACGCGAGCCGGATATAAGGGGAGCGGACGTTTTAACTCCGGCGCGAAGAGTCCGTCTTTTTCAAGGCGTTCTTTGAGTTCCTGACGCGAGCGCTCGATAGCGCCTATCCCCGCCGGGACAAGACGCCTGGCGTATAGTTGATATACTCCCCTTTGAGGGTAAACGCCCACGCTGCCCTCGACAAGAACCTTATCTCCGTTTTCGGGCCACTGAGGCACAAATCCGGCATACTGCTTAAAAAGAGCGCAAGCGACCCTGCTTTCATCGCCCAAAAGGGTGAAGTAGCAATGGCCGCTCGTATGTTTTTTCAGTTCGGATATTTCGCCGAACACCACAAGCGATTTCAATGACGCGTCTGAGGTGAAAAGTCCCTGTATATAAAAATTCAGCTCGTCAACGGTCAGTTGAGAGCGAGGGAGGCTCAGCTGCATTTTCTTTATTCCTCATTTTTTCTTCTTCAAACAAACGGGACATTTTCCCGAGAACGCCATTCACAAATCTTGATGAGTCATCCGTGCCGAACTCTTTGGCCAACTCCACAGCCTCAGAGATAACCACGGCGACAGGAACTGTTTTATTCAAAAACCCCTCAAAAAAAGCCAGCTTCAAAACAGCCCTATCGACAGCAACCATACGTTCGGGCCGCCACCCGGTGACGTGCGCGCGCAAACTGTTTTCTATCTCCAACCGCCGCGCCCATATGCCCCTCACAAGAAAAGATAAATACTCCCTTGTCTCCTCATCCGCGTCTTCTTCGGCGGCAAACCCGTCCTCGGATAAAAAAACAGCAAGACAACTTTCCATATCACGAGACGGCCCGGTCTCCATAGCGTAAAGAAACTGCACAGCCAACTCCCTTGCGAGACGGCGCGACGAATGATGCAAAACTACCTCCGAACAGCGGACATAAAAGAACGCGCTTTTTTTCGAGCTATGAAAGCTATCAAAAACTTAGATACGAACCAAGCGGCGGTTCCCCAGAAAAACGTCCAAAAAAGCCCTTTCGGCCCCGTTATCAGAGCAAGCGAAACGGTCGCGGACAAAAACATCCATGCCCAAGGATTGTGAGCAAACGAAGAAAACGTCTCGCACAACTCCGAGCCTGGAAGGCCCCTGTCCGCCCACACCACATGAACCTTGAAGCCAAGAGGCGCCGCTATGGCGGTGATTTTCTCTTCAATCCCGTGGTTATCAATGCCGTCGGAGGTCAAAACCACCGTCATCGAAGGCGTTTCGCCGGCCACAAACGACAATCCGCGACACTGCGACTTTTCGGACAAGATGCGCTCAACAAAACATGAGAGCCCGCCGCAAGAAATCTTTATGTTACCATGAGGGGTACGTTTCCAAAGAAAATACAATTTAATCACTCCCAAGGGGTTTTTATTCCTCCTCGTCGTTCGTAGACGCCTCCGCTTCGAGGCCGTCCTGCGAGGACTTAAGAGACTCGTTTTCCTCAACGTATATCCCCTGCACATTAATGTTCACAGCAGTGACGGTATATCCTGTGTAACGCTCAAGGTTTGCCTTGATCTTCTCCTGAACGTCCCACGCCAAATCAGGAATGCGCTGTCCGTACTTAACAAGGACATAAGCATCCACTACCATAGCCGGAATTTTCCCTTCCTCGACCGACACGCGAATGCTGTCGCCGGCCTTGCGTCCTATGCCAAATTTAGACGCGATACCCATATTGGCCGGCTGAATGTTGGGGATTCCAAGAATTGTCTTCTTTGCCAGCTCAATGATGACGTCCTCGGATATGTGAATGTTCCCCTCGAAGTGATTTTCTCCTGCCTGTCCTGAAGAAACGGCGTCCTTCTCAATATACTCTTGTTCCATCTTTTTCCCCCCTGAAATGTACTCTCAATACAGGATTCAAAACTGAAAGTCTATCAGATAGCGCGTCCAAATTCTTCTCCGCATCTTGGACAGACAAGGTTTTCTTTATCTTTTCCGTCCTCGTGCTTGTAGTAAAAAGAATAAGAACAAGCGGGACACGCCGCGGATATATAGCTTTCAGCTATAGAAGCGCTTCCTATGTCTATATCTACATCATTGCCGTCAAAGTTGAAGTCGTCTTCGCTTTCGTCATAATCGTCGGGGTCGGACTCCAGCTCTTCCTGAAGGTCAAAAAGCGAGTCTTGAAGGTCGTTCAAATCTTCCTCAAGAGTTTCGTAGTCCTCTCGTTGCTGCTCTATCCGCTTGGATTGCTCCTCCAAATCGGCGGCAAAAGCATTCAGAGCCTCAACGATGGCGGAGTAAATTTTGGTCTCCTTTTCTTCTTTGGGCATAAAATCAACAAGACCTCTGAGATACGCTACATGCTCTTTAGAGTTCAAAACCCCCGCCTCCTTTTCGGATTTTACAACTAATCGTTGCCCTTTTTAGCCCGTTCAAGATAAAGCCCGGATCTTGTATCCACAACGACATGCTCGTCTTTCTCGACAAAAACCGGCACTGTTACGGTTATTCCCGTCTCTAAAACAGCCGGCTTACCTCCGCCTGTCACCGTATCCCCTTTGAAACTGGGAGGCGTATCCGTCACTTTAAGTATAACGCTCTTTGGGAGTTCTATGCCCATAATTTTACCCTCAAAGACCTCTATGTTGATCTCCATATTGTCTATGAGGTATTTCGTAGCGTCTCCAAGAGCCTCCGGCGTTATGGTCATCTCGTCGTAAGTGGACAGATCCATGAAAACGTAGTTGTCTCCGTCTTTATAACTGAACTGCGCCGGCTTATCCTCATATATAATACGTTCAAATTTCTCTCCGGGTTTGAAAGAGTTTTCGACTATGGAACCAGTCTCCACGTTACGCAATTTCGTGCGCACCACAGCGCCGCCACGGCCCATCTTGTGGTGGTCAAATTCCACTATCTCCCAAATTCCATCCTGCCATCTGAACTTCAGCCCCGCATAAAAATCTGTGGTATCCACAACCTGAGCCATACGAAAACTCCTTCCCGGATTACCGCCCGGCATAAAATTATTATGATATAAAAAAGACGGAAAGTCAGGTTGTATTATACCTTACTTCCCGTCATATACGTAACTGAAAAGAATAGAAAATTAACGGAACATCACGCGCTCTTGCTCGATAGCTATGTCCGGTATGTCGAGAATAAAAGGAACGATCACTATAACAACCTGCGTTTTTGTGTTGGTGTTATGCCTGTAGGTAAAAAGCTCGCCGAGCAAAGGAATAGAGCCAAGGATCGGAATACGCACTGTGTTCCTGCTCTTGTTATCGCTAAAAAGTCCTCCGACCACGAAAGGTTCTCCGTTTCTGACCCTAACGCTTGTTTTTACGTCGCGCTCGGTACTTATGGGCTGAGGGCCGTCGGGGGTGGTGACCTCTCCGACTATTTCGCCGGTCTTTATGTCAACCTGAATCGTCACAACGCCGTCGCGTCCGATTCTGGGGGTCAGTTTTAACTGGGGGCCAACCGCCTTGTCTGAGTATGTGATGCCGTTATCATCCTTGCCGCTTGGCACAGGCTGGTTTCTCGTTAGGGTGATATTGGCCTCTTGTCCATCGATGGCTATAATGGAGGGCGTAGCCAAAGTGCGGCCGTTGTCCTTCTTCTCAATCGCGTTAATGGCAACGTCGAACTCGCGCCATATGCCCTGCATAGGGGTAGTTATGTCGGTTATAAGTGGAGAGATCGCGGCGTTGTTGCCGCTGTAACTATAATCTCTTCCGCGCCGATTGTCGTCGACGTAACCGCCGCGCCCCCCGTCTTGACCGGCATAACTGAACCACCAGTGGTCATAAATGGCATTTACGGCTTGCTCAACCTCAAGTTCGGCGTCATCGGTAAACTCCAATATGCGCGCCTGCAACATAACCTGACGTCCGGGATGGTCTAATCTCTGCAAAACGATAGCCACTTCCTCAAAGATATCCGGCGTAGAGGTTACGTAGATATTGTTGAGGCGTTCATCTATCGCAAGCCCTGCCGGCGTTATTCTGGTTAAATTGGGCAGAAGAGAACTCATAGCCTTGACATCGGCGTAAGCGACATGAAAAAATCTGGTCTCTTCTTTGCCGGACATTTTGGCCAATCCGCCCGACGTGCCTATCAGCATTGTATCCTTGCCGATAAACTCGTAAGCGATGTCGTATTTCTTCATCAGATAACCGTAAGCCTCGCTCAAAGGAACGTCGCGCAAGGTCATGGTAACGAGTTCGGACGGAAGCGAAGGGTCGATGATGATGTTTTTGCTCATGTGTACGCCCAGCATACGGAAGATGTCTCTCAGCTCCGTGTCCCTGAGGTCAAGCGTTATTTTGGCGTCGGAGGCAAATGGCCCCGTCGGCACCTTGGGCGTCCTGGGCTGATGAGTAGCCTGCGGCGTCGCCTGCATCCTCTGCTGACGCTCTGTCGTCACCAAACGCAGGGTGTAGGAGTCAGATGGCGCTACTCCGCGCACAGAATCAAGCTGGACAGGGGTGTCGGTGAAAATGGAAATAACCACGTCATCCGAAACCAACTCCGCCTTGTAAGACGTCAATATAACGGCCGCGTCAGCCTGAGTTTCTTTGAGCAACGATTTATCCGCCCTTGAGCCTCTGAAAGTCAGGGTAGCGGTATTGCCGTTAAATTTCAATTCCGGCTGAGGTAGCTGTTTGCCCCGAAGGGTTATTAACAAGTCGGCGTCGCCCATATTATAGGCGCCGATAGACGAAAGATTAGGCAGTTTCTTTGCGTCGGTTTTTTCAGCCCCCAAAGACGCCTCGGAAAAAACCAGGCAAGCCATCAAAGCGACAAAAAAACTCCCCCGAATCAACCTTAAATTCAATTTTAAGCTCTTCATTATGTTTTACGCCCTCACCTTCAGGTAAAAATCAGCCTTAAAACTCGGGCCCTATGTCCCAGTTGCGACCTGCCCAATTCAAAACCACTTTGTCAGTAGCTATACGGACAATCCGCCCTTTTTTCTGCATGACGGCAAAAGTGTCCCCGGGTTTGACGATTATGCCGGAGCTCATGCCCGGAATATCCATCACCGCCACCTGTTGTTTTCCCGACATCATAATCGCCCTGACCGTTATAGGCGGCGGCAATTCCACCACGATCTCAGGGAGCGCCTCCCGATTGATAATATTATCGTCAACCCTTACGGGGGGCGACATAAGCGTCGGGTCAGCAAAAACGTATTTCTCCATATCGCTTATGGACTGAGCGACGCTGACACTGCTCGCCCTTAAATCCGACGCGACCTTCACCTGTTCCACCATAGTGTCTAAGCGCTTTTTATAATCAGCGTCGGCGACTCTTGACGCCGATGACGGAAAATATTGTTTTCCTCTCAGAAGCTCCTGAGCCTCAAGGTAATTATATACGGCCCAACCAGTTCCTCCGAGAAAAATCAATAAAAACGCCACTCTGGCGATGCGCGAATTTCTGGTCGCGTTCTCCTCACGTCCGGAGAGTACGCTAAAAGCGGCGCTTATCGCGCTTCCCCAACCTTCTCTTTCTTCCATATTTTCAGCTCACCTCTTCTTTAGCCCGTCAAGACCTACGGTCGTTTCGCGCTACTTTGCCACAGCGACCGCGTTTATTATCGCTTCAAGCGTAACGTCAGCCTGAACCGACTCTATTGCTCTGGCGTCACTTTTATTATCGACTCTCGGAGCGGTTATGGTCAAAGCCGCAACCCTAACGGTGGTGGATATATTCCGCCAATCCGCGAGAGTCCTGAGAAACGAGTAGTAATCGCCCCTCAAACTTAAAACGATCGAGCTTCGCCCGTCTTTGGCCACTCCCATCTGCTTGGTCGTCAGGATATTTACTCCGTTATTTTCAGCCGCTATACGCACCTCGTCATAAAAAGCCATATCGTTTGAGGCCGGGTTCACTTTGTAATTCTCAAGTTGAGCAAAAACCTCAGAAAATACCTTTTTTTGCTCCATCAACGCCTTGGTATTTTGGTTCAGGTCAACCCGACGCTGCTGTAAAACATCGTACTCCCCCTGCAGTTCCGTGAGCCTGAGATTTACATAATAAACCCCGCCGATAAGAGCCGCGCAGAAGAGGCAAAAGGCAACCGCAATGATGGTAATTTTTCTCTCCATTATCTTCAGCTCCTTATTTTTGCGCGGACGAGTTCTGACCGATTTGACCGATAGGATTAACGGCCAAATTCAAGGTGAAAGACACTCGCTTGGTCGCTTCGACATACTGAGAGGTGGGCATGTCCGTTTTCGAGAAAACGCCGCTCCCCTGAATGCCGTCCGTGAATCCGACTATCTGTTCCGTCGCGTTCGCCGTGGCGCTCATCACAGCCGAAGTAGCCGCGGCTCTTTGAGTGAACTGAAGCCGCGTGAGCCCCATTCCGTAAGAAATATTGTTCTCCACGGCGCCCAAAGCCTCGATAGTAGGTATTTCGTCCTGCATGATTTTGAGCGTATCGGCAAAGGTTTTCTCTCTGTTCCTGAGACGCCCAATCTCGGCTTGAAGTTTTGTCTTGTCTAACTCTAAATCCTCGACCTGATTGTTCAGGAAATATACCTCGTCACGCAAAGACAAAAGTCTTATGGTCATATCGATCAGGTAAAAACCGCTGCTTCCCACAAAAGCGATTATCAAAATGACCATAACCAAACCCAAAAGGTTAAACGAATTGCGCTTAACTTCCTTTTTTATGAGCGCGGCAGGTCTTAAATCAAATTTAACTCTCATAACAATGCCCTCGCTGCCAAACCAAAAGCCGCCTCGAAGCCATCCGAGCCGTTCATCCCGGACTGACTCCCCCACAGTTTTCCTACGTCCAGATCAGCCACCGGCATGGATGTAGTGGACTCCAAAAGCTCGCCGAGGCGCGATTTTTTTCCAAGGATACCGCCCAGGATGATATTTTCCACGGCCAATCCCTTGTACTGATTTCCGGAAAATATGACTGTATTTTGCACATCGCGCAGAATGGGCATCAATCCATCATCGGAGTCACGCACATCGGGAGACGTCAGATCGACGGCTGACGAACGAAAGAGAATGCCGTTATCCTTATAGCCCAGTATTATCTGCGTGCTCTCGGGCTCCACAAAGACCACAAAATAGCCGCCTTCCTGGCCTTGCGCTCCGACAACCGCCCTGAAAAAGGCCACGTTCATAGGCTCTACCGCGGAAAGATTCAACCCGACAGCCGAAGCCGCCCTCATCATGTCGGCCATGACGGAGTATTTGCATGTAGCGACAAGCACAACGGTCTTTTCTCCGCCGTCAAAATTACTGGGGACATCGACCTCTACAACATCGGCGGCGGCCTCCTGGTACGCGTACGGAAAATACTTGTCGAACTCTAACTCAAGAGCGGCCTTAACGTCCTCAATCGGCATCTTGGGATAATCCACCAAACGCAAAATGACGTCTCTTGAAGGCATCCCCATTGTGACAGGGCAACGAAACGCGCCGCCAAGAACGGACTTCATGCTCTTCAAAGCTGAGATGACGCCCTCCCAATCGGCCACCACATCCTTAACAACAACGCCGTGACTCAGCGGCGTCTTTTCTTTTCTGACGACCTGAAGAGAGCCCTTGTCGCCGGACAGCTCTATATAGCGCAACGAATCCCCGTGAAGCGCCAGGCCGGCAAAATTACCTTTTTTAGAACTCTTTGCCATGTAAGGGATACCCCCTTAAAAATGATGAAACTCATACCAAACTCATATCATATACGCTGAATTTCGAACGCGAATGCGAACCATTATGAAGTTATTTGAAGGTTTAGTCAAGCAAAGTATTTAATATTTCAATTTTTTTCAATTTCTCTCAACTTTCGCCCTGATATTTTTACCCCAAGATTTTCGATCATTTAATTGACGTTTGTAATATTTTATGCAAAAAATACAAAAAAGAGAGGACAAGCCTCTCTTTTTTGAAAATTGTTTATTCTTTGAACGTGGAGGATATACGTCTCCCTGAGCTGTCGATAAGCTCGACTTCGAGCGGCATCTTTCCTACCGCGTGAGTGGAGCAGGAAAGGCACGGGTCGTAACAGCGGATGACGTGTTCCATGCGGTTCAGCGCGCCCTCGCTCACGGTTTTGCCGTCCGTGATGTACTGCTTGGCCACCTGCTCGACGCCCTTGTTTATCGCCCAGTTGTTGTGCCCCGTGGCCACTATCATATTGCACTTTACGATAGAACCCTGCTCGTCCACCTGATAATGATGAATGAGCGTGCCTCGCGGCGCTTCCACAACGCCTATGCCCTCAGCGCGCAGGGTGTCTGACGTAACTCGTAGGTCGTTGCCCAAAATATCCGGGTCGAGCAACAGCGCGCCGATTCGTTCGGCAGAGTAAAGAGCCTCGATAAGGCGCGCGTAGTGATAATAAAGCGTCTGATGCACCACGCGTCCGTCGCCGTGAGAGCGGAAGACCTCTAATTCTTTCTGAGCCAAGGGCGTAGATATTTTGTCGCACACATTGACGCGCCCCAAAGGCCCGACGCGATAGCTCCCCTCCGGGAAGCCGATGTCGCGGTAGAACGGAAACTTGAGATAGCTCCAGTCCACGACGGTTTCGCCTATCTTTTTGTAATAATCATCACAGGCGAACTCCTCGATAATGCTACCTCTCGGACTTACGAGGCGCAGGTCTCCGTCGTAAAGCTCCAAATCCCCGTCCTTAACAAGGCCCAGATATGACGTAGACATGGTCGCGAAGACGCGGGCCAAGTGCTCGTTGCGGTTCAGATAGTCCTTGATAAGCTCCATAGCCTTTTGGATACCGGCTATCACGTCGGGAAGCTCTTTTAGATACATGTCGCGCTCGTTTTTCTTGAGAGAGCGATTGACGCCTCCGGGTATGCTGTGCCAAGGGTGAATTTTCTTGTCCCCGAGCGTCTTGATTATCTCCTGTCCGAATTTACGAATAGATATTCCAAGAAGCGCAAGGTCGGGGTGAGAGTCGATGACGCCTACGATATTGCGCGTAGCGGGAGGCGCGTCAAACCCAAACAAGAGGTCGGGGCTTGAAAGATGGAAGAACGACAGCGCGTGAGACTGCACAAACTGCGCCATGTGCATCAACTCCCGCAGTTTATGAGCGGAGGGCGTTAGTTTCGCCCCTATGATAGCGTCGCAGGCCTTTGCGGCGGCCAAGTGATGGCTGACAGGGCAAATTCCGCATGTGCGCGGAGTGATTACGGGCATTTCCCTGAAGTCGCGTCCCTTAGAAAAAACCTCAAAACCCCTGAACTGCGTGACGTGCATTCTGGCGCTGTCTACGCTACCGTCATCCTTGAGCTGAACCGTTATTTTCCCATGCCCCTCGACGCGCGTGACGGGGTTGACGACAATGGTGTTTGGCGTATTAGTCATATCTCATCATAGAAGCCGGAACTTTCGGGCTTCTTCCTCCTAATATTTCGTTAAATACATATGCTATAGTGTCCGCGTCCGGAGGGCAGCCCGGCACGTAAACGTCAACCTTGACAGCCCTGTCCACAGGGATGGCGTGAGGCAGGAGAGACGGAATATCCACGTGAGGCAGGACGCCCGTCGGGTTGACCGTCGATATCGTGTCGGTGTAAGCCTCTTTTATGACGTCCTCAGCCTTCATGAAGTTTCTCATGCAGTTTATTCCACCGTTCACCGCGCAATCGCCCCAGGCTATCAGAATTTTGCATTTAGAACGCAGGGTTTTGGCGATGTGCAGTTCCTCTTCGTTGCCGAGTCCGCCCTCGATTATCCCTACCGTCACCTCCGGGATAATTTTTATGTCGCTTATCGGCGAGGACGTCAGTTCCACCTTATTGAAGAGATCAACCAACCGCTCGTCCATGTCCAAAAACGACATATGACAACCGGCGCAGGCCTCCAACCACACTGAAGCCACTTTTGGTTTAGCCATTTTCTACACCTCCACCGATTTTGCCTGGTCAGGGGATAACTTTGAAGTGAACATGTTCTCGCAAGGCGCGGTCGAGGGAGCGCTCATCTTGACCCCCATCTTGTCGCAGAGATTCTGCATAACCTCGCCGAAGCCCTTGAGCCCGGGGATAGGAGAGAGTATCTTGGCCACCTGCAGGCGCTCACCCTCGAGCGTACAGAGGTGCCCGCTCCGCTCGAACCAAGCCGGGGCCGGCAGGATAACATCGGCCATATTCGTCATGGGCGGCAGCAAGAACGGCGTCTGCACCACCGTGAAACCGGCGCGTGACATGGCGTCCAGCACCAACGAGCTCTCCTTTACAAGCCCTGAGGAATAGACGTAGAGAAAATCCTGCTCCTCGGTGTCTATCCACGGCTCGTCGGCCAAGACGGTATTGAGCGCGCCAAGCGCGTTGCAGTGGCCGAGCATCGGGACTATGGCAAGCCCGTCCTCGAAAAACGCCTTGTGCCTTACGGCGAAGTTCAGGGCCTGCGTGACGGACGTCGCGTTGCGTAGCAAGGGCTTTCCAAGAATGATAATAGGCTTGACCGCGTCTTTTATAATCTCGGTCACTTTAGGGTCGGAAAGGTCTTTGACTTCTATGTCCGTTATGCCCGCAAAAGGCGACTTGCCGCTTCCGACATATATCAGCTTCGCCCCTTTGTGCAGGACGGCGACGCGGATAAAGCTCGCGGCTATCGGCATACTGTATTGCGGGTCGGCGTCCATAACGACTATAACGTCCGATGACAGGATATTGTGAGCCGCCGTAAACGGACGCACGCCCTGGGCTGTGAACGGCTTGATCCCGCGATAAAAGCCGCGCAGGACGCGAGAGCTGTAGCTGTCGGTCTTTATTTTGCCTATGGCCTCTTTGAAACTGGCGAAGACGGCCAACTCCTCGTCCGTGGCTATGGATGATATGAGAGCCCCCATTTTGCCCGATACGGCGCTCTCTTTTAGCTTGTTTCCGACCAGCTCGAGAGCCTCTTCCCAGTTGCTTTCCTTGAATTTGGAACCAACGCGTATCATAGGGCGAGTGACTCTCGGCTGTTCGGTGGATTTCGGAAGGCCGAATCGCCCCCGGGCACAGAGCTGACCGCCGTCCGGGCCGTCCACGTTCGTACCCTCTACCCTGACTATGCTACCGGTGCGGACATAAGCCCTGATAGAACATCCGGCCGTGCATATCGGGCATATGGTATCGACCACGGCGTCGCAGTTTTTGCGGCGTCCGCGATAGGCCAACTCGCGCAGTGTAATGGTTCCCGTAGGGCAGACCTGAGCGCAAGCGCCGCAATGCACGCAAGTATCGGAATCTCCGATGGTTCTGCCAAAGTCCGCCTCCACCGTCGTTATCCAGCCGCGCCTCTTGAGGCCGAGAGTACAGGCTCCGACTTTCTCTGAGCATGTGCGTACGCAACGCTGACACAGCACACAGCGGTTGTGATCCGCCTGAAGGTGTTCGTCCGTCGTGTCGTTCTCAAACTGTGAGTAGAGATACGGATAACGGACGCTGTCCATGCCGTGGTTTATGGCCAAAGTTTGAAGCTCGCAGTCGCCGCTCTGAGAGCAGAACATGCAAAAGTGGTTACGCCCCGCGAACAAAAGCTCAAGCACCTGGCGGCGGTAATCCACGAGCTTTTCCGTGGCGGTGCTTATACGCAGACCCTGCTCCGCCGGCGACGTGCAGGCCGTGAGCATACGCCCGCTGGGCTTGCCGTCAGCGCCGTGAGGCTCTACGACGCACATGCGGCAGGCTCCCACGCTTGTAAGCCCCTTCATCCAGCAGAGGGTGGGGATTGAATCTATACCGTTTTTCTTGGCGACCTCAAGGATAGTGTCCCCTTTTTGCCCGGAGCACTCCTTGTTGTCTATATACATGGTTATCTTATCTGACAAGGTTTTCGCCCCCTATCCCTTGGAAATGGACTTGAACGGACACTTCGTGAAACAGGCGCCGCATTTTACGCACTTATCGGAATCGATTTTGTATCCCTCTTCGCGGTTTCCCGAGACGCACTTCACGGGGCAGTTCTTGGCGCAGAGTCCGCATTTTTTGCAGGTGTCCTGTATGACGGAGTAGGAAATCAGAGCCTGACAGCTTCCCGCGGGGCAACGGTGTTCTTTGATGTGCGCCTCGTACTCGTCCCGGAAATAGCGAAGCGTCGTTAAAACCGGGTTCGGCGCGGTCTGTCCGAGGCCGCAGAGCGACATATTCTTGACCATGACCCCAAGCTCTTCCAAGAGGTCTATATCCTTCATGTCGCCGTCGCCCGCGCAGATTTTTTCGAGCAAAAGCAACATCTGCTTCGTGCCCTCGCGGCACGGCGTGCATTTTCCGCATGACTCGCGCTGAGTGAACTCAAGGAAGAAGCGCGCTATATCCACCATGCAATTGTCCTCGTCCATGACGACAAGGCCGCCCGAACCCATAATAGCGCCGAGCTCTGGGAGCGACTCATAGGTTATGGGCGTGTCGAGGTGGTCTTTTGTCAGGCAGCCGCCGCTCGGGCCGCCTATCTGAACCGCTTTGAACTCCTTATCGTTCAGAATACCGCCGCCGATGTCGTAAATTATCTCACGTAGCGGGATACCCATAGGGACTTCGACAAGCCCCGTGTGCTTAACCTTGCCCGTCAGCGCGAAAACCTTCGTCCCTTTGGATTTATCCGTACCCATAGAGGCGTACCAATCGCCGCCTTTATAGAGAATCTGAGGGACGTTTGCCCAGGTCTCTACGTTGTTGATGTTGCTTGGTTTAGCCCAAAGCCCCGACACAGCCGGGAACGGCGGGCGCGGGCGCGGCATTCCGCGCTCTCCCTCAATAGAGGCCATGAGAGCGGTTTCCTCGCCGCAGACAAAAGCTCCCGCGCCTTCTTTGACGTGGAGCGTGAAATTGAAGTTTGAACCAAAGATTCGCTCACCCAAAAGCCCGTATTCCTCGGCCTGCTCTATAGCCTGTTTCAGGCGGGCTATCGCCAAGGGATATTCGGCGCGGCAATAGATATAGCCCTCGTCCGCTCCCATAGCGTAAGCTCCGATAGCCATACCCTCTATGACCGCGTGAGGGTCGCCCTCCAAGACAGACCTATCCATAAACGCGCCGGGATCTCCCTCGTCCGCGTTGCATATAACGTATTTTTTAGGGCCCGGAGACGCCGCGCAGAAGCCCCACTTCGTGCCCGTGGGGAAGCCGCCGCCGCCCCTGCCCCTCAGTCCCGACTTCTTGACTTCATTTACGACCTGTTCGGGCGTCATTTCGCCGAGCGCCTTGGCAAGCCCCTCGTAACCGTCACGGGCTATGTACTCTTCTATATTGGATGGATTGATATACCCGCAATTTTGGAGCGTGACGCGATGCTGGCGTCCATAGAACGGAATGTCTTTGTAGCTTTTGATGGGCTTGTCTCCGTGCTCTTTGTCTTTATACATAAGAGATTCTACGGGATTGCCCTTTAGAAGATGCTCGTCTACAATTTTAAGCGCGTCATCAGGCGTAACCCTGCAATAAAACACGCCCTCTGGATAAACGACAACTATAGGCCCCATCTCGCACATGCCGTGACATCCCGTAGGGACGACCAGCACTTCATCGGCGAGTTTTTGACGCTCTAACCCTTCCTTTATCTTTTCGACGACCGTTACGCCTTCACTCGACGCGCAACCGGTTCCGTTGCAGATAAGGACATGAGAACGATAATTCGGCATTCACTGACCCCCTTTTTCCTTACACAACAGGCGGCGAGATCGCCGCTATCTATATAGTGGGCGGTTAAACATACTGGGCTAAGACGCCGCTCACGCCGTCCGGCGCGACGCGCCCGAAGGTTTTGCCATCCACGACCATGACGGGCGCAAGCCCGCAAGCCCCAAGACAAGCCACCGGCTCCAAAGAAAAGCGCAAATCCTCGGTCGTGCCGTTCTCTGGGCAGCCGGTCTGTTCTTTGACGGCCTCCATGACCTTCAGACTGCCGCGCACATGGCAAGCCGTCCCACGGCAAACGCGTATGATGTAACGCCCTCTCGGCGTCAGGTGAAACTGCGCGTAGAACGTAGCGACGCTGTATATTTCAGACATTGGGATCTTCAACTCATCGGACACGATCTTGACAGCCGGCTCCGCGACGTAACCCATAACTTCCTGCAGTCCTTGAAGAATAGGGATAAGGCCTCCCTTTTTGCCTCTCCAGGGAGCGATTATCTCCAGAATTTTTTTCTTCGTTTCTTCTTTCATTCCCTTTTTTGTTTCCTTGCCAGACGAACTCATGACACCCCTCCTAACAGTTCTCGAAGCTCACTTCTAATAGAGACGTTATGCACAGCGTTCCGCGCTAAATAAACACATATATGGTTTGTCAGTATAACATATCCCTTGAAAGAGAAAATTTTGTTTTGGCTATAGGGTTTACTCATGCGACACACCATTAAAGACCTCCCCCTGTCACTTCGTGACATCCCCCTCCGAGAGGGAGACGAGAAGTGCGGTTATTACGCAAGCTCCTCGCCCCCCTCTTGGAGGGGGGATGTCGCCGACAGGCGACTGGGGGGAGTTCTTGAAGGCGTTGCTGAACTAACCTGATAGTCATAAAATTTTGTTTTGGGTTTTGGGTTATAGCGCCGCAATATGTTAAGGGACTGAGTCAACAAAAGACTCAGTCCCTTTTGGCTTACGGACTTTATTTAATTATTACGACAGGTTTGATGACGTCACGCGGCTTATCCTTCATCAGCATCAGCGCGGGCTCTATTTTGTCGAGGCCTTCGAAGCGGTGGGTTATCAGCTTGCTCGGGTCTAAGCGTCCCGTCAGCATGAGGGATACTAACTTCTCCATGCGAAGCCTTCCGCCGGGCATCAGGCCGCCAATGATGCTCTTGTGCGACATGCCGTAACCCCATTCAACGCGCGGAATCTTGATATAGTCGCCGCTGCCGAGGTAGTTGATGTTGCCTATTTTGCCGCCGGGCTTCAGCATTTTGATAGCCTCGTCCATGGTGTCCACGTCTCCTCCGGCGATGATGACCTTATCGACGCCCTTACCCTTGGTCTTCTCCATGACCTGGTCGAGGATACTGCCGTTCTTGTAGTTGATGATGTCCGTCGCGCCGTACTCCTTCGCCACTTTAGCGCATGCCTCGCGGGAACCGACGGCGTAAATATTCGACGCGCCTCTCAACGCCGCGCCGGCGACGCCCATCAGTCCGACGGGGCCGATACCGATAACGCACACCTTGTCGCCGTACTGCACGTCGGCCAGCTCTGAGCCGTGCAGACCTGTCGGTATCATATCGGAGAGCATGGTGGCCGCCGCGGGGTCAACGCCGTCGGGAAGAATGGCTAAGTTCCCGTCCGCGTCGTTCACGTGGAAGAACTCAGCGAAAACGCCGTCTTTGGTGTTGGAAAATTTCCAGCCGCCCAGCATGCCGTCGCAGTGCGTGGAGAAACCCGCCTGTGACTCGACGGCGCTCCAATTGGGCGTTATCGCCGGAACTATGACCCTGTCTCCGGGCTTGAAGTCCTTCACCAAGGAACCGACCTCCACAACCTCCCCAACCCCCTCGTGTCCGAGGATCAGGTCGTGCCGATCGCCAAGAGCGCCTTCCCAGACGGTATGGACGTCGGACGTACAGGGCGCGATGGCGAT
The DNA here is from genome assembly GCA_025997935.1 of Synergistales bacterium. Taxonomy (GTDB): domain Bacteria; phylum Synergistota; class Synergistia; order Synergistales; family Aminobacteriaceae; genus BNVG01. The sequence goes on from BNVG01000019.1 coordinate 15,767, forward strand.
GGGACGCACAATCGCGTCGAGCACCCCGCATACAGGCCTTTCTTTTTCAATCCAGCCGGTCTTGCCAATCCCTAACATTGCGTAACCTTTCATTACTTTTCCCTCCCTGCAATATGATGTGTACGGAATATCCATGAACGTTCTGAAGAAGCCGGGCAACGCCCTCTCGAAATTTCCGGGTATTGGCCGACGTCTTTATTTTACATTAATTTTATATATTAGAGGAGAATATATTACTCAAAAATACGGAATCAATTTCAATACTAAGTATTTTGGCTTAATTACGTCGCCACAGCTCCGCGGTTAAAGAAAATATATAAGAATTTGGCGGAAGTAAGATAAAAACTCAAAAGGCGTAGTAAACTAAGAGGCGAGCAAAAGAACGCGATAATAAAGACACGAAAACAATTCCGAGGTGTTGAAGATTGAAATTTGTAGATTTGGCCAGAATAATGGTGAAGGCCGGCAGGGGCGGAAACGGCTGTCTCAGCTTTCACAGAGAAAAATATCTCCCCAAGGGCGGGCCTGACGGCGCGGACGGAGGCAGGGGCGGAGACGTTATCTTCGAGACAGTAGGCGGCGTGGTTACATTGGCCGATTTTGAATATGACAAAAGGTTTCAGGCCGGGCACGCGGGGCACGGCAAAGGCTCCATGCAGACGGGTAGCAACGGCGCCGATCTGATTATTCATCTGCCCTGCGGTACGCTTGTGCGCGACGCGGAGAGCAACGAGATATTGGCGGACATGACGGAACAGGGACAGCGTTTCGTCGCGGCAAAGGGCGGACGCGGCGGGCGGGGCAACGCGCATTTCGCGTCGTCAGTGCGGCGAGCTCCTCGTTTTGCGGAAAAAGGCGACGAGGGCGAAGAAAGAACGCTCCTGCTCGAACTGAAGCTCATAGCCGACGTCGGGCTTGTGGGTTTGCCTAACGCCGGAAAATCCAGCATTTTGGCCGCCATAAGCGGAGCGAAGCCAAAGATAGCCGGATACCCGTTCACGACGCTTTCCCCGAACCTTGGGGTTCTGGCCGTCGACGACCAACAGGTGGTCATAGCCGACGTGCCGGGACTGATAGAGGGCGCTCACGACAACAAGGGGCTCGGACATCATTTTTTGAGGCACGTAGAGCGGACAAGGCTTTTAATTCATGTCATAGACCTCGGCGAGCAAGACATAATCAAAGACTGGGAAGTTGTGCGAAGCGAGTTTTCAGCTTACGGCGCGTCTCTCACGGAACACCCTTATTTAGTGGTCGGAAACAAGACGGACATCCCCGGAACCGAGGAAAACGCGGCCGTCTTGGCGCGAGAGATGAAACTCATCGGGCAAAAGTGCCTTTTTGTCAGCGCGAAGAACGGAGACGGGATACAGGCCCTTATAGATGAAATCGTCGAGATGGTGAGGCTCTCTCAGGAGCAGCCGTTCTTTACGCTGAGGCACGAAACGATACCGATTATCGAGGTGAAGCCGGAGCTAAAGCGGCGCGGCACGACGCCTGAACCTGTAAAAATAGTCAGGCTCACCGACGGCTCGTTCCGCGTAGACCATACCAACCTCGAAAAGACGGTCAGCCGCATAGATTTTGACCAGGACGACGCGCTGATGAAGTTCGCGCGCGTACTCAAAAAGCTCAAAGTCGAGGAAGCCTTAGAAGAGGCCGGGGCTCAAACCGGGGATAAAGTTTATATCGGGGACGTGGAATTTGACTTTCAACCTGATAGAATAGTGGAATAATTAACCCCTTCATAAAGGGCGTGACGAGGCGTGAGTAAGAAGATCGGCATTATGGGCGGGACGTTTGACCCTATTCATTACGGCCACTTATTGGCCGCTGAGGAATGCAGGCGAAAATTAGGCTTGGAGCGGGTCGTGTTTGTGCCAACCGGAGAGCCGCCGCACAAAAGGGGCAGGCGCGTCACCTCTGCTGAAGACCGTTACGCCATGACGCTTTTGGCCACGGCGGGGGTAAAGGAGTTTTCCGTGTCCAGAACGGAGATAGACCGAGACCGCCCGTCTCATACCGTCGATACGCTCTTGGAGTTTATCGCGGAGGGCGGGCGCGCTAAACGCGAGTTCTTTTTCATAACAGGCCTTGACGCTCTTCTGGGCATAGAGACATGGAAAGAGTATATGCGCCTGCCCCGTCTTTGCACTCTCGTGACGGCCACGAGGCCAGGGTATTTGGTGGCGGGGCTTGATTCCCTGCCGCGCGAAATCAAAGACGCTTTGGAGCTGGTCGAGATTCCGCAATTCGCCATATCAAGCACAGAGATTCGCTCCCGCGCGAGCAAAGGACAGAGCATTCGTTTTCTTGTTCCGCATCTCGTAGAGAGCTATATAGAATCCTGCGGGCTTTATAAATCTTAGGAGGGTGTTCTGAATTTGAAGATTCTTAAGATAATTTTTATCATATTTATGATAATGGCGGCGACGGCCTGCGGCGTGGCTTGGCGCCTTCAGGAGGTGTTTGGATTCCTGAGAACGCCCGGGGTAGAGGCTCGGCTCGGCTCGGCGTCAGAACCCGTCGGCGACGGGGCGGAAGCCGTACCTGACCCGGCTGAGAGCTCTAACAACGACCCGGCCGCGCTGAATATAGACCCCATAATGGGGACGGTGAACGTCCTGCTTATCGGCCTTGACGACGTAGACGCTACGCGGCGCGCGGACACCGTCGCGCTGGCCGTCTTTGACCAGGACACTCAATCCGTACGCATACTGTCCATCCCACGCGACTCGCGGGTGTATATACCGTCTCGGGGCTGGGACAAGATAAACCACGCCTACGCCTACGGCGGCATCAGCCTTTTGCGCGAAACGGTCATGAATCTTCTGGGCGTCGGCATAAACTACTTTGTAGAGCTGAACTTCAAGACATTCCCAAGGATGATAGACCTGATAGGCGGCATTGACATAGATGTGGAGAAAAAATTAGAGTACACGGACTACTCCGGTAAGCTGTTTATCAATATCCCGAAAGGACGCCAGCATATGAACGGCAAAACGGCCTTGGAATACGTCCGCTTCCGCCACGACCCCTTAGGCGATATTGGCCGCGTTCAGCGTCAGCAAAAATTCATGGCGATAGTCACGGATAAACTGAAATCCCCGTCTGTCATAATGAAAATTCCAAGCCTTATAGAAGAGTTCGTCTCCGCGGTCAACACGGACTTGACGCCGGTGGAGAGTTTGAGGTTAGCGAGTTTCGCCAACCAGCTTCCGCGCGAGCGCATTCAGCTTCATATGGCGCCGGGAAAAGCCTCTTACGTCGGCAACCTGAGCTATTGGATAATAGACACCGTGGAGACGTCAAAATGGTTAGCCGGTGAGGTCGCGGCTCAGGAACCGTTATCGGTCGCGGTGGAGGAAGCTCAGACGCCGCTTGATCAGGAATCTACGTTAGAGCTTGTGAGGCAAGTCGGGAAAATAGGCGTTTTGAACGGGGACGGAGCCAGAGGCGTAAGCCAGCGCGGCTCTCAGGCGTTTCAGAAAATGGGAGTGGACGTCGTGTATAGCGGCAACGCGAGGCATTACGACTACCGTTTCTCGAGCGTCTTCTATCCGGAAAACGCGAGCGAGGACGATATAAGCTCCGCCGAAGCCCTGGCAAAACTCTGCGGCATCACCAACAAAAGCCTTGTTCAGAGAAGCCGAACGGTCACAATGGTCTCGGTCGTAATAGGGCACGACAAGGAAAATTTGTTCGAGCGCTTAGAGGGGCTTGTGTTTTAAGGAATATCACTTAGAGGGGGAATAGATTTTTTATGAGTACGCTTGCTGATTACAGCGCTGTTTGTGAGGCTTTAGCCAACAAAAAGGGACAGGAAATTGTAGGTCTGGGCTTAGGGGAGACGGGGACGTTCGCCGACGTGTTCATCTTGGTGACGGGAAACTCCGAGGTTCATATAAGGACACTCGTAGACGCCGCCGAAGAGTCGCTTTCTAAACTTGGGCTGAAGTGCCGCATAGAGGGAGAAAACAGCTCCAACTGGCGTCTTGTCGACGCCGGGGACGTCATAGTTCACGTGTTCAGCCGAAAGGGTCGGGATTTTTACAAAATAGAGAAGCTCTGGGGCGACGCTGAGACTCTGACGTATGAGTATAAAGAATAGATTCCGCACAGCTTAAAACCTCTTCAAGAGAATGCCGCTTCTCCCGCGAACAGACCTTGGCCTCTCTGTTATGAGAACCGACCTCAATTGGTCGGTTCTCTCACTTTCTAAAAACAAATTTCGTGGTATGTACGGCGACCAGTTGCCGCGCTCCGGGAAAGACCAAACCGTGGTCATTTCAAGCTCAAAATTATCCGGTTCCCACTTCATTATCTTCATACAAATATCCTGCCTATTACGCCACTCTCCAAATCGGAGATGCTATAAATGTGTTCCATTACATCAAATGTTTCCTCAAGATTGTGCCTTGCGCTTATCCACCCCTTACCGTCAGTAAACCATACGAACGCAAAGTCATAAATCGCTTTTGACTCTTGAGCGATGTTCTTATAACTGCGAGCGGTTTCGTTGAGCTTTGACCCGCCGCCGCCACCGTAAAAATTAGTTTCTATCGCATAAATCGCGCGTTCGGTCTTAACGACGAAATCAAACCGTTTCACCGTCTTACCCTGATTGGAAATTGCAGACAAATCAATACTCCATCGCGTTTCAATATCTGCAAGCCGCATTTCCTTGAAGTATGTTTCTCCGAAAGTGAATCCCGCTTTCTGAAGATAGTTCTCTACGAGATTTTCCATAAGATGACCGCCGCGATTTTTGCGTCCGTTGCTGTCAAGACCGGTTTCCACTCCTGTTGCGTAGTCAACCAAGTTGCTGACGATATGCTTTGACATCAAATCAAACAGCCCAGTTTTACGCATAAACTCTCTGTACTGCGCGGGAGTTTGATTAGGCTTTGCAAAGTTATAACGAAACTCGCCGTCAGCATCAATGGCGTAAATCTCGCGTTCTCGAACGGCAAGCAGTAGCGGCACACATTTTAGGATCTCCGGGTACTTCACCACAAGCGCGTCAAAATCCGACTCGATATTCACCGAACCGATGAGCGAGTTGAGTATATTTAGCTCGACCTTAACCGCGTCTACGTTGCGGTGGACTTTGGCAAAGTCGATGTAATAGCCGTAGTCGGCTATGCTCTCACGGAAACGCGAGAGAAATGTGGCGAAGTCACGCATTATTGAACCACCTCTATTTTTTTCTGCCGTATTTGTTTTTCATTTTCTTAACCAATTGCTCAAAGTCACAGTATGCGGTCGTGTGGTCGCGCAATTAGCAATTCACTCACGCGTCCGCGCCCATTACCTACTGCGTTTATCGCCCGCGTCGCGGTTATGCGTGTAATCGTGTACTGACAGTACAGCGCGTCGAAAAAATCGTCGCGCTCATCATAGTTTTTTGGGTCGGAGTTGCTTGCCGTAAAATACGCGCCTTTAGTAGCAATGTCGTCAATGAACTTTGCAAGGCTCGCCTGTTCGCTATCGTCAAACCCGCCCTCTGCATATGCGGTGAAGTTAGCTGTCGTTGTCAACGGACGATACGGAGGGTCAAAGTACGCAAATGTGTGGTCGTCTATGAAATTGCGGGACAATTTGTAATCGCCGCAAACGGCAGTCACGCGTTGCAATTTCTCCGATACGGCTCGGAGGTTATCCGCGTCACAAATCGTCGGCTTGGCATATTTGCCCTGTGGTACGTTATACTCGCCCTTGCGATTTACACGGTACAATCCATTGAAACAAGTACGGTTTAGGAAAATAAATAATGCGGCAAGCTCGACTCCATTACTATCTGCGAGTTTTAATGAGTTGAATCGTTCACGGGCGTTGTAATATATAGTTGCGCGGTCAGCATTGGGCGCGTTGTACGCACGTTCCATATCGGCAAGCGCGGCAATCAGCGCACCGGAGTTGTCGCGAATAGTCGTGTATGTATGAATCAGTTCACGGTTCACGTCGCTGATGTATACCTCGCGCAAGTCGTAATTGTTCAACACGTCAAAAAGCACCGCACCGCCGCCGACAAACGGTTCGGCGTATTTATCTATTCTTTTACCCAACTCGGTGGGATATTTCGACCGAATATCCGCGAGCAACTGTCCCTTGCCGCCAGCCCATTTAACGAATGGTTTCGCTTGTCTTTCCATACTTTATTCTCCCTCCCCCCACTGGTTCATTCGTCAGCGCCGAAATACCGCGCCAATGGCGCAATGTGCTTCATGTCGGGCGTAGTGTCACCATCCTTTATTCTTTATATTATAACCCGAATATCGAACACCGTAGAGACACAATGTATTGCGTCTCTACCTCTGAATCCGCGTACAAAAAATCTCCGATGAACAATATCACGTCCGGCGGAGACGGCATACATTTATTTTATGGCTCGATTTAATTTTGCGGTAGAAAGGCATAACTCCGGCCTTGACAGCTTGGCTCTATACTGACAAAATACTTTGAAAATACCTATGTTTTATACGCAATGAGAGGGGTTGTGCTTGGTTGGAGGTAGACGGTTATAGTGATAGCCTCGAAAAGCGGCTCCAGCAGCAGGAACTGATGTCTGAGCTTTCCCGGAGTTTTATCTCCGAGAAGAACATGTCAGACCTTATCAACAACGCCCTCCGTCTTGCCGGCTCGTTCCTGGGGGTCGAGCGGATGCTTATATCAACGGTGAATCTCGAAACCGGCGCGAGCACGGTCGATTATCTCTGGCAGGCCACGGACGAAATAGTCACAGCGCCGTTCGTCACAGGGCTGAAAGACCTCATAATGGGCAGCTTCCCCCTTACGGAGCCGCGCGGAAAGATAGTCCCGGCCATTATGTGCGACAACATAGCCCAAGACGCAAAATTTCATATACTGGAAATAGTGGGGGTAAAATCCGTTATATGGGCGCCTATCTACGTCGAAGGCCGTTACTGGGGCGTGTTCAGCATAGAAGAATGCCTCAGGTTTCGGCAGTGGAGCCACAGCGACGGGCAGCTCGTCGACCTGATAAGCAGCATAATATCGGCGGCTGTGGCGCGCGATGTTACGGAGCGCAGACTTCAAGAGGCGCTCGAGGAGTCGAAGCGCGCAAGCAAGGCCAAGAGCGATTTTCTGGCG
>BNVG01000020.1 GCA_025997935.1 Synergistales bacterium
GGTGATAGATATTATGCGAAACTCCGAAGGGGTTATGGACGTGCAGTCCGACTGGAAGATGGGGCGCGAGGAAGTTCGCTTTTACCCTAATTACCGGCGGATAGGGCGTCTCGGGCTGTCGTTCGGCGAGATAGCCACGGAGGTCAACGGATACCTCACCGGCTATGAGGCCGGCAAATACAGAGAAGGCGGCGAAGAGTACAAAATCTTTGTGAAGCTCCCCGCCTCCTGGAGAAAGAACGTCCAAAAAATGGAGGGCGTGCCCGTCAGAACTTCGCGCGGATTTTTGCCGCTCGACGACCTCATGGACGTGACGCCCGGCACTGGGCCGACGGCCATAAACAGAGAGGAAAGGCAGCGCAAGGTCACGATAGACGCCAACACGGGGCGCGGAATATCGGTGGGCGAGATAATGAACGACATTCAGCCCAAGCTCGCCGCCATAGAGCTTCCGTCGGGGTATCACCTGAGCTACGGCGGCGACATACGCAACATAAACGAAAACTACGCCCGCATGGGGACGGTTCTGGGGCTTGCCGTGGGCATCACGTTTTTGATGGTGGCCGGGCTTTTGGAGTCCTGGATTTTTGCCATAATCGTCATGGCGACGCTGCCGCTGTCGGGCGTCGGCATAGTCCCCATGATGCTCGTTACGGGCAATGACTTCTCGGTATTCGCTCTTCTCGGCATAGTCATGATGGTGGGCATCACGGTCAACAACGCGATAGTTTTGCTGGACTACGCCGAGATGAGGCGGCGCGAGGGTATTCACTATCGCCGCGCCATAATGGAGGCCTGCGAGACGCGCTTTAGACCCATATTCATGGCGACGCTCACGACGCTCATATCCCTTGTCCCGATGATGGCCTCTACAGGAGAGGGCGCGCAACTCAAGGCCCCGATGGCCGTCGTCATGACGGGCGGGCTTCTCGGCGGTAGCGTACTGGCGCTTTATATCATCCCGATGATCTATAATATCGTGTGGAGGATGAGGCTTGGAGCGCGCTAAAACACTTATTGACGTTTCAAAATGAATGGGATACAATATTTTATACTATATATGCCGGGGTGGCGGAATGGTAGACGCAGTGGATTCAAAATCCACCGGGGGCAACTCCGTGGGAGTTCGAGTCTCCCCCTCGGCACCATGCAATTTACAGGAGGTGAACAGGGATGCGTGTCGTTACAAATAACGTCATAGTCCACACACAGGGTTATACGCGTCATAAAGAGCGCGGCGGGGAGATCAGACGTACTCGTCTCAGCTATGAGCATGTTCGTGAGCCCGTGATAGTTCCTCGCCCCCAGATTGAGGATTTTAATTCTCTTATTGTCGTTCATGACAAAATGGAGTTTTACAGCTGAAAAAGGCGCAAAGAGCGTCTTTTGCGGGCGTGGTTGTCGTTGACGGCCGCGCCTGTGTTGCCCTGTCAGTGTCGGCGGAAACGAGGTGAAAAACAAAATGAGCGATTGTGTATTTTGTAAAATAGCCAATGGAGAAATACCTTCTGAGTTCGTGTATAAGGACAAGGATGTTTTTGTCATCCGCGACCTCAACCCTCAGGCTCCGTCGCATCTTTTGATTATTCCGACGCGGCATGTCGTTTCCGCCGCTGACGTAAACGATCCTGCTTTATGGTCTCTTGTGATGTCAACTGCGGCAAAAGTAGCGCGCGACATGGGGCTTGACGGAACAAAAGAAGACAATGGCTTTCGCCTTGTTATAAATACAGGGATTCAGGGCGGGCAGACCGTTCCGCATCTGCATCTGCATCTTCTGTCGGGTCGTAATTTCGGGTGGCCTCCCGGTTAATGTCTTATAGGCGAGGTTTTCCGAAAACCCGGAAGGGGGGGAACTTAGATGACAACTGTCATTCGTAAAGAAGGAGAGACTATCGAAGACGCTCTGCGCAGGTTTAAGCGTGAGGTCTCAAAGGTGGGGACTCTTCGAGAGGCCAGAAGAAGAGAGCACTATGAAAAGCCCAGCGACGCCAAGAAACTGAAGCGGGCCGAAGCGGCCAGAAAACGCAAGAGCAGCAGAAGCAGGGACTGACCGATTATACTTTTTTTATTTATGTTTTTCGGGGCCTGACGCTCGGATGAGCTTTTACGTCGCTCTTCCGGCTTCAGGCCTTTTTAGTGAAGAAACTAAACGACCGACACAAATCGTTACGTCTGTTGGTCGTCTGTTTATGCGGGAAGGAGTTTTTGCAATGGGCTTGGTCGCGAAAGTTTCGGCGGACTTGCTGTCCGCCATGAAGTCGCGTGATGAACGTCGTTTGGCTGTTTTGCGAATGCTGAAGGCCGAGTTTCAGAAAGCACAGGCCGACAAGGGAAGATCCTCAGAGGTCACGGAGGACGAAGCATTGGCGCTTGTTCGCCGTCTCGTGAAACAGCGCCGCGACGCTGCGGAGCAGTACGAGGCCGGCGGCGCAAAAGAGCGCGCGCAGGAGGAACTGAACGAAATTCCGCTGCTCGAGGAATATCTTCCGGCGCAACTCAGCGAAGAAGAGCTTGATGCCATGCTAAAAGACGCCGCCGCAAAAACCGGCGCGGGAGAGCCCAAGGATATGGGCAAGCTGATGTCCACGCTTATGCAGATGACGGCGGGGCGGGCTGACGGCAAGCGGGTCAAGGAAAAGGCCGCGGCGTTTTTGTCGGCAAAAGGGTAAATTTTGCGCCCCACGCGTAAGGCCACCCTTTGGGTTTTTGCTATTCTTATGTTTTTGCTTTTCCGTGGGGCGGGCGACCATGCTTTGCTTGACCCGATAGAGGGTTTGAACGCGTCCGTCACTCTGAATATGGCGACGCGCGGCGATTTGTTCGTCCCTCGCGCGGGGGATTTTTTCTATACGGGAAAGGCCATGGGGTTTTGGTGGCTTTCCGCGCTCTGCCTCAAGATTTTAGGCTGGTCTGAGGCGGCGGTTCGCTTTTGGCCTGTCATTGGCGGACTCGGCATGGCGGCGGGAGCTTGGTTTATAGCTCGAAGACTCAAGAGCGAACGAGTAGCCAACTTTGCCGCCATCTTGACCGGCTCCGCTCTTTTGACCTACGCGGCGTCTCAGATAGCTTCCCCACACACACTTTATTCCCTTCTCACAACCGGCGCGCTCGTCGGCTTTATTTACGGAACAAGTGACAATAGGTTTTTTCTGCTCACCCACGCCGCGTCGGCTCTTGGATTTATCGCCTACGGCCCCGCCGGCCTTCTCCTGCCCTGGCTTTCTTTTCTCATATACGCTTACGCTACGGGAGAGTGGAACGCGCTTGCCGACGCGCTCTTTTATTGGCCGGGCGTTTTGGCTACGATTTTTTTAGTCGACGGCTATCTTGTTCTTATGTATATGAACCATCCGGCTCTCCTGGCGCTTATGCGATATATGCCGCGTGCCGCGGCGTTTAACACGTTCGGGAACGCTCTTTTATTTTTGGCGTTCGGCGCGTTTCCGTGGTGCGGCATAGCGGGTTACGCCATAAAAGACGCGTTGCCTTTGACCTGGCGCGAGGTTCGCCCCCATGAAAAGAACAACGCGCTCCTTGTTATATGGATTGCCGTTTTTTCTTTTTTCGGGCTGTTTTCGGGCGACGCCTTTCTTATAACGGCTGTGATTCCGCCCCTCGCCGCACTGTCTTCTCTCTGTGTCGCAAAAATCATTGAGGAAAGCAATAATAACAACGGTAACAATGACTATGACGCGGCGAGGCGGATGATGATATGGGAGTGTAGTTTTTTTGGAGTTTTCGTTATCGTTGTCCTGCCCTGGTTTTATTTTGGCGCTACGGCCTCGCTACGCGGCACGCTTTTGTCACTCGTACCCTGGATTGGGATCGAGTGTCTTTTTTTAGCCTTTGGACTGCGCTGTGTCAAAAAGCGCGAGATGCGTAAAATAATGCTTCAGCTCAGCGTCGCGGCGCTTCTCTCATTGTTGCCGTTGGCCGGCGTCTTTGATTTGCTGGCCGAGAATTTGTCTATAAGGCCTAACGCGTTATGGCTGAAAGAAGAGGTGAAGACAGGAGATAAAATTGTACAATATGGCATGAATAATCCATCGCTTTATTTTTATACGGCAAGGGAGTCTATTTTGTTTGAGGCGCGTCCACTGAGCGGCGTGGCGGAGAGGACGCCTTTTAGCGAAAAGGCGTTAGTCGAAACTTGGGAGGGGCCTGCTCGCGTGTTTTTGATTGTCGCCCAATCCGACAAAATACGCCCTCTCGGCGGTAGCGTACATAATGTCTACGACGACGCCCGATACATTATATTAAGCAATCAAAATGGCAAGAAATGAGGAGTGATCGTTATGTCGGTTCGTGATACGGTTATTTCCACGGCGCGCAGGGCAATAGAATCCGTCCTGCCCGAAAGGGCTGTCAAGGAGGCCCTCACGACTTCACCCATAGAGGCTAAGGGTGAAGTCGTCCTTATCGCCATAGGCAAAGCGGCCTGGCGTATGGCAAACGCGGCCTATGAGTCGCTTGGCTCTCGCGTCGCGCGCGGCTGCGTCATCACAAAAGACGGGCATTCGATGGGGGCCATAGGAAATCTCGAGATTTTCGAGGCGGCGCATCCCGTCTTGGAGCAACGCAACTTAGACGCCACGGAGCGCGCGCTCTCCATGATAAAGGGATTGAGCGAGCGTGACGCGGTGTTGTTTTTGGTCTCAGGCGGCGGTTCCGCGCTTTTTGAGCTACCAATAGAAGGCGTCACGCTGTCCGACCTGGCTGATATGACGTCACAGCTTTTGTCCTGCGGAGCTGACATCGTGGAGATAAACACGCTCAGAAAACGCGTGTCGTCCGTCAAGGGCGGGCGTTTCGCCAAGGCTTGCGCCCCGGCCCAAGTCCGCGCCGTAGTGCTTTCGGATGTCTTAGGTGACAGGCTTGACAGCATAGCGTCAGGCCCGGCCGCCCCTGACGCCGCCACGACGGAAGACGCCGTTTCTATAGTCGAAAAATACAAGCTGAAACTCGCGCCGTCCATAACGGCGAAGTTGCGCGACGAGACGCCTAAGAGCCTGTCGAACGTCGCCACGCAGATAACCGGCTCCGTCCCCGTGCTTTGCGAGTCGGCGCGAAATATCCTGACCGCTCAGGGCTTTGACGTGACGGTTTTGACGACGACGCTCGACTGCGAGGCGTCGGCAGCCGGAGCGTTCTTCGCGGGCATAGCGCGCGAGGCCGTTCGCGACAGGACAAACCGCAAACGCCCCATTGTCTTCATAGCCGGAGGCGAGACCGTGGTGAAGCTCAAAGGCAAGGGCAAGGGGGGACGTTGCCAAGAGATGGCCCTCTCCGCCGCCCTCGGGATAAAGGGCTTGGACGGCGTAGCGTTTATAGCGGCCGGGTCTGACGGGACGGACGGCCCCACTGACGCCGCCGGAGGCGTCGCCGATGGACATACGTTTGAATTAATGAAGAAACAGGGGCTGAACCCGCAGGCCTTGCTTGACGACAACGACGCCTACCACGCCCTGAAAGCCGTGGACGGGCTCTTTATCACTGGGCCGACGGGGACGAACGTCAATGATTTGATTATTTTGGCTGTGGAGTAAGGGAAATTTTCCTTATCGTCTCCGTCGTCGACAGCCCCTCCGTCAGCGGTAAAATAACCACCTCGTCCACGGATTCCCGCCCCGGCAGACTGTCAGCGTCGTAGTCGCCGCCCTTGACCAAGACGTGCGGGCGAAGCTCGGACAAGAGCTCGCTGGGCGTGTCCTCGTCAAAGATAACCACGAGGTCGACGCAACGCAGCGCGCCCAGCAGACGCGCCCTGTCATGCTCGTTATTTATAGGGCGCGACGCGCCTTTCAGCGTGCGGACGGAACGGTCGCTGTTCAGGCCGACGATAAGGCTTCGCCCGAGGGCGCGGGCGCGCTCCAAACTGTCTATGTGTCCGGCGTGGAGAACGTCGAAACATCCGTTTGTGAAGATTACGCGGCCGTCTTTTTTCCAGCGGCGGCATATGGCGGCGGCCATATCTCGCGTGACGATACGGCCGCCAATTTCAGCGTTCCCCGCGCTCTCGTTCAAAATGTCAGCCGCGTTTATGGGATACGTGCCGCTTCTTGTAACGACTATATGAGCGGCGTCGTTTGCGAACGTCACGGCGTCGCGCATGGAAAAGCCGGAGGCAAAGGCGGCGGCGAGGCAGGCTATAACGGTGTCCCCCGCGCCGCTGACGTCGAAGACCTCTATGGGGCGTCCGGGGACGTGAGTGACGCCACGTTCGGCGATAAGGCTCATGCCACGCGAGGAGCGCGTCACCAAGAGATACTCAAGTTCCGCGCCGCGCCGCGCCTTCTCTCCGGCTTCCGCTACGGCTCCGTCTTCGTTTTTAACAGGCCCCGATATGGCTGAAAGCTCCGCTAAGTTTGGCGTGGCGATGGTAGCGCCTCTGTATCGGCTCCAGTCGCTCCCCCGCGGGTCCACAAAGACAGGGATTTTACGGGAACGCGCCGCCTCGATAACCGCCCCGCACAGGAAGGGCGTACAAAACCCCAATCCGTAGTCGGAGAGTATGACGGCCTTAGCGCCGCCCGAATCCAAGATGTTTTCAAGCCATACAACAGCCTCCTCCGCGTCTTTTTGCGGCAATTCCTCCGCCCTTTCATGGTCGAAGCGCGCCACTTGCTGTCCTCCGCAGAGCAGGCGCGTCTTTGTCAGGGTGGAGGAGGCGCGCTCAAAAAGCCTTGACTCTACGTTATTTTCGCCCAAGTGGCGCGTAACGGCCTCCGCGTCGGCGTCGCGCCCGACGGCGCCGGCGACAAAAACGCGAACATCAAGCCCCCTCAGGTTCATGACGACGTTGCCCGCGCCGCCCAAGTTGTCGGTCTCCTGCCCGCATACCACAACCGGTATAGGCGCTTCTCTCGAAACGCGCTCCGTCGAGCCGGTTATGTAGCGGTCGAGCACGATGTCGCCTAAAATGGCCACGCCTATATCGGTCATTTGTCCGTCCCTCAAAAAGTCTGACGGCGTAAAGATCGGCGTGGTCATTTTTTATACAAAGAACGTTCGTCCATCAGAGTCAAAAATCTGTCGAACAAAAAGGACGTGTCGCGCGGCCCCGCCGCCGCCTCTGGGTGAAACTGCACCGTAAACGCCGGAATGGAGAGATAGTCTATGCCCTCGCACGTGCCGTCGTTGGCGTTGATATAGCGGAGTTCGCCGATTTGGGTGCCCTTCGCGCCAAGGCTTTCCGAGTCGACCATGTATCCGTGGTTTTGCGTCGTGATGGACACCCGCCCCGTTTTCACGTCCCGCGCCGGCTGATTCGCGCCTCTATGCCCGTACTTCAGCTTGGACGTAGCCCCGCCCATAGACAAGGCCAACAGCTGATGTCCCAGACATATGCCGAAAATCGGAACCTTGGCGTCCGCTACTTTTCGCAGCTCCGCGATTATCCCCGTATTCTCGGCGGGGTCTCCGGGGCCGTTGGAGAGCATTACGCCGTCCGGCTCAAAGGCCCTGATTTGCTCGGCTGTGTAGCCGTAAGGAATTTGTATAACCTCGCACCCGCGTGAAAAGAGGTTTCTGACGATGTTTTCCTTGACGCCGAAGTCCCATAGCGCGACGCGGTATTTTGGTTCGGGAGGCGTCTCGCGCCTCACCTCTTTTATCGAGACGTTCGCCACAGCGTCGGTTATCCTGAACGCCGTCAGTTTTTTCATATCGACGTTTTCCGGGTTCGCCGTGATAACCCCGCCCATCACTCCGTTGTCGCGGATTACGCGGGTGAGCTCCCGCGTGTCCACACCGCAAAGCCCGACTATGCCGCGCTCTTTGAGAAAGGCGTCGATGTTTCCTTGAGAGCGGAAATTCGACGGATACTCGCACCACTCGCGCGCTATGTACCCCTTAGGTTGAACCGCCGCGCTCTCGAAGTCCTCCGGTATGACGCCGTAGTTGCCTATGAGCGGGAAGGTCTGCGTGACAATTTGGCCGTTGTAGCTCGGGTCTGTGAGAGTCTCTAAATACCCTGTCATGCCGGTTGTGAAGACCACCTCGCCCAAGGTCTCCCCGGACGCCCCGAAACTTTTTCCCTCAAAAACGCGCCCGTTGGCCAAAACCAAGAACGCGCTTGGTGTCGAATTCCAAGACATTAAATTTCCCCCTTAATGATGTCGCGTCCTATATCTCTACGCCGATGTTGTTTGCGTCCAAGCGATACATGGCGATGTCCGCGCCGCAAAAGCGTTTTACGAGCCGCTCGGCCTCGCGCGCAGCCGCCTCTCCCTCCGAAGGGCTTTTTGGGGGCAGGGCGTCTATATTGATGGCCACGCGCGTGGTCGAGGCGTCTATCTTGCTCGCGTCGCCGTTCTTCCAGCACCAGGCGCGGCAGAAGACCTCGTCGTTGCCCGTGTCGAGCAAAACGATTTCACCGCTTGCCGGGTGTTCTCTTTGGTCGGGCGAGCCGAGAGGAGTGTAGTTTTCGTGCCCTTTGGCAATAGTCAGAGAAACATCCCCCTTCACCTTGTCCAAGTCGTCGCCGCCCGCGGGGAGGATGTGATCCATACTTATGACGTTGAATATCGCGACAAGGCTGTTCACGTAGGGAAGCTCTTTGCCTCCGCGCGCGCGCTTGATGAGGTTGGCTATGGACGGCGGGCATTTGTTGGGGTTGACGCCAAAAGACGCAAACGCCTCGCGCCAGGACGCGATAAGCGGATGGGCTTTGAGGTCTTCAAACGCGGCGTCAGACGTGACGCGCGCCTGCGCCTCCGCCAAAAGCGCGGCGAGCTCGGGGGATTCTTTTGTGTTGTCCGCGCCCTTTACGACAAGCACATGACGAACATAACCGGGGAATGACTCGAAAATCTCGGGTGCTATTTTTATTTTCATATAATGTGACGCCTCCGGCGTGAATACAGTATAGATTACTGTATAAGTATCTCACCGGCTCGGCGTCACGTCAAATTTGAAAAGCGCGTTGATATGCAAAAACCGAGAGTCGGCGCGCGACTCATTGACAATCCTCAAATTATAAAATATACTAAAAAAACTTTACGAGATACTTTCATAGCTACGACAACCCAGCGTTCAGACAGACGAGAAGGGGGCGGTGTATGCTGACGTGAGATTATTCCGATAGGCTTATGAGCGGAAAGTTGTTAGTCAGTGGCCGGTTCTTTGTGTGGTCTGTTGTTTTTTATTAAACTGGGGAGGGTATTTTTGATGAAAAAAATCATGTCCGTAGCTCTTTTGGTAGCGCTTGTACTGTGTTTGGGCGGAGCGGCTTTTGCCGCCGATAAGAAGCCTGTCATTGGGTTGGTTATGAAATCGCTCGCCAATGAGTTCTTCAAATCTATGGAAGAGGGCGCGCGCAAGTACGAGGCCGCCGAGGGCACGTTCACGCTCATTCCTGTCGGCATGAACTCCGAGACCGACATCGACACGCAGATAAACGCGATGGAGAACTTCATTTCACAGAAGGTCGATACGATAATCTTGGCGCCGGCAGACTCCGTGGGGCTGGTTCCGTCGGTGAAAAAGGCCGTGGACGCCGGTATTCTTGTCATAAACTTCGACGTCACGTTGGACAAGCAGGCCCTCAAGGACAACAACCTGCCTGAAGATTTCCTTTTTGTCGGCCCCGACAACGAAGAGGGCTCCTACCTCGTCGGCAACTTCCTCGGCGAGAAAATAGGCAAGGGCGCGAAGGTCATCATTATCGAGGGCAACCCCGGCGCGGATAACGCGAAACAGCGCAAGGCCGGTTTCATGAAGAGCGTTGCGGACTACGGATTCCAGCTTCTCGACTCTACGACGGCTCACTGGGAAACAGAAGAGGCCAACACGCTCATGACGAACCTCCTGACCCGTTTCCCGGACGTACAGGGCGTAATGTGCGCCAATGACTCTATGGCCCTCGGCGCGGTTCGCGCTATCGAAGCGGCCGGCAAGGGCGGAAAGATTCAGGTTGTGGGATTCGACAACATCGGAGCTTGCCAGGAACTGATAAAAGAGGGCAAGATGCTCGCCACAGTTGACCAGTTCGGCCCCGAGATGGTGGCCAACGCCATCAAAGTCGCTTTCCGTATTAAGGGCGGCGAGAAAATCTCCGGCTGGGCAAAGTCTCCTGTAGAAGTCGTATCCGCGGCAAACCTTAAATAGATAAATTTACGCAGGGGTTGAGAACTTTCAGCCCCTGCGTTTTATTATTATGAATACAGACATTCTTGCGATACAAAACGTGTCGAAATATTTTCCGGGCGTCCGCGCCCTCTCGGATGTTACGTTTTCCGTCCGAAAGGGCGAGGTTCATGTTTTGGTGGGAGAGAACGGCGCGGGAAAATCGACGCTTATAAAAATAATCTGCGGAATATATAAAGCCGATGAAGGTCACGTCATCTACGACAGCGCGCGGTACGCTCCGAAAACACCTAAAGAAGCTATGGACGCGGGCGTTCGCGTCGTCTATCAGGAGTTTAATCTGCTCACATATCTCTCGGTCGCCGAAAATATATTCTTCGACCGCCTTCCCAGAAAAGGAATTATCGTAGACAGAAAAAAACTTTACGCGGATACGCTTGAGGTATTGAAGAGGGTCGGACTTGACGTTGACCCGTGGTCGCCCGTGGAATTGCTCGGCGTGGCGCAGATGCAGCTGCTCGAAATAGCGAAAGCAATATCATCAAAATGCAAACTTTTGATACTTGACGAACCTACCGCCACCCTCTCGCCAAACGAGATTTCGCGTCTTTTCGACATTATCAGGACGGAGAAAACAAGCGGGCTGACGGTGATATACATCTCTCACCACCTAAACGAGATATACGACATAGGAGACAGGGTCACGGTTCTTCGCAACGGCGAATTTGTGGGCACCAAAGACGTGGAAGAAATTGATATTCCAGAGATAATTTCGATGATGGTCGGGCGTCAAATGGACTCGGAATATCCCTTCATGGATAGCCCTGTCCCCACGGAAACGCCCATGCTGGAGGTTCGAAACTTGCGCTTCGCCAAGGGAAAACAGGACGTGTCGTTTACCCTGCGGCGCGGCGAGATTCTGGGCGTAGCGGGGCTTGTCGGCTCGGGGCGTACCGAGACGGTGCGGGCCATATTCGGGGCGGACAAAAAGGACGGCGGCTCCATTCTATTGGAGGGAAAAGAGCTCGAGATAAAATCCCCAAAAGACGCGGTGCGGCAGGGAATTTGCCTTTTGACGGAGGACAGAAAATCTCAGGGCCTCATACTTGAGATGCCCTTGGACGCGAATATTTCCTTGGCGGCTATCGACAAGTTTGCACACGGCGGTCTTGTAGATAAGCGTTCTGAGCGCGGCGAAGCCGAGCGGCTGTCCGGCGAGCTGAACATAAAGACCCCGAGCGTGGCGCAGCTGGCGCGAAACCTGTCGGGAGGCAACCAGCAGAAGGTCGTCCTCGCGAAGTGGATTTTGCGGGACGCGCGCGTCCTTATCTTCGACGAACCCACAAGGGGAATCGATGTCGGCGCGAAATACGAAATTTATCTCTTGTTGTGGCGTCTCCTGTCCGAGGGTAAGGGAATACTGATAGTCTCGTCCGACCTTAACGAATTGATGGGAATTTGCCACAGAATAGTGGTCTTTTCGGGCGGCGGGGTGTCGGGAGAGGTTTTGCGGCCCGATTTCGGACAGGAGCGCATCCTGAAATACGCCTATCGCGTTTCGTAGCGGGGGAAGGAAATAATATACTAATGAACACTAAAAAAATAGCTTATTTTTTGTTGAACGAAGCCGGGATAGGCATAATTCTGATTCTTCTTTGCTTTCTGTTTTCGTATTTCGTCCCTGCGTTCGCCTCGATGAACAATATCTCGAATATCTTTACGCAGATAAGTATCAACACGGTGATAGCCGTGGGTATGACGTTCGTTATTCTGCTCGGCGGCATCGACCTCTCGGTCGGCTCTGTCTTGGCGCTCTGTACGATTTTAGCCGGGCTTACGATAACAAACAAAAGTTTACCGGTCTCCCTCGCCATTTTTTTGGCCGTGTTGATTTCGATAGCGGCCGGCATCGCTTGCGGCCTTTTCGACGGCTACGTATGCGAACGCTGGAACATCCACTCGTTTGTGGTGACTCTCGGAATGCTGAACATGGCCCGTGGCGCGGCGCTTCAGGTCAGCAACTCGCGCACGATATTTTCGTTTCCGAAGTCGTTCAATGTCGTCGGGACATACTCGATTTTCGGGTCGCTGCCGGTAATTTTTATAATGGCCGTCGCGCTGGTTTTAATAGGACATTTTATTTTGAAAAAAACGGTTTTCGGTCGAATGATTTACGCTATAGGCAACAACGAGGAGGCCGTGCGGCTCTCTGGGCACAACACGAAGCGTTACAAGATAGCGGCCTTCGCCATATGCGGAGCCTGCGTCGGCGTGGCCGCCATTCTGTATATGCTCCGCCTGAATATCGCAAGCCCCATACTCGGCAACGGGTTTGAACTGTCCGCTATAGCGGCCGTCGTCATCGGCGGCACGAGCATGAACGGCGGCAAGGGCAGCATGATAGGAACGCTGATAGGGGCGGCCATAATCGGCGTCTTGAACAACGGCCTGTTGCTTCTCGGCATGAGCGATTTCGCGCGCCAGATAGTCACGGGAGCGATTATCGTCATTGCGGTGATTCTCGACACTTACAGGGCAAAACTCTCGCGCGCTTTGTCGTGACGGGGACGAGTGAGGAAGATGAATAAAATATTAAACATAGGCTCCATCAATATAGATTATGTGTATGACGTGCGGCATTTCGTCCGCCCCGGAGAGACCATTTCGGCTAATTCTTTGAATGTTTTTCCCGGAGGCAAGGGGCTGAACCAGTCCATAGCCTTTGCCCGCGCGGGAGCTTCGATATATCACGCCGGAAGGGTGGGCGCGGACGGACGCGGGATGATCGAGGTCATGAGAGATAGCGGGGTGAACACCGACTTAATCGACTCGTCGGGCAAGGCCACGGGTCACGCGATAATCCAGGTGAACGACTCGGGTGAAAACTGTATTATCCTCTTTCCCGGAGCGAATCGCGAGTTCGACGGGGATTTTATTGACAGCGCGTTAGCCGATTTCGGCGCGGGCGATTTTCTTGTGCTGCAAAACGAGATAAACAACATTTCCTACTGCATTGAGGCCGCCCACAAGAGGGGGTTGCGCGTCGCGTTCAACCTCGCGCCTTTTGGAAGCGAGATAAAAAATTACCCGTTGGAACTCGTGGACTTTTTTCTGTTCAACGAAATAGAAGGGCGCGAGCTTTCGGGGGTTTACGAAAGCGACGATATTCTGAACAAAATGGCGTCGCTCTTTCCGAACGCCTCGTTTGTGCTGACGCTGGGCAAGGACGGGGTCAGGTATAAAGACGCGCATAGGACGCTCTCCCACGGGATATACGACGTCCCTGTGGTCGACACGACGGCCGCCGGAGACACCTTCACCGGATTTTTCATCAGCGCGCTGGTCGAGGGGGAACCGACCGCCGAGGCTCTCAGAATAGCGTCCATAGCGAGCGCCATAGCGGTCTCGCGAAAGGGCGCCTCGTCTTCTGTCCCCAAGCTCTCCGAGGTGCGGCGCGCGAATCTGCGCTATATGGCTCCTTGAAATAACGCGTTAAATCCGGCGAAGGCGTGTGGTAATTCGTAGTATCAACTGAAATACCATATAGCCCCGATAACAGCGGCGACAATGGCGATGGCTATCCCCACGCGAACCGCCGATATCGGCGTCTGTCCTCCGACTTTGCCTGTCTGGCCGTTTACGACAAACTGGTACGTCTTGTCGTTGTACTTGAAAGCCGAGACCCATACGGGTAGCAGCAGATACTTGTACTTGACGTTCTGGTATGTGGTGCTGACGCTTCGCACATTAGAAGTGTCGGCGTGGTTGTCCTGCACTATCTTGCGCTGAATGCTTCCCCTCAGACGGTCGGCTATGAACACCTTGGCCCTTTCCCATCCGTCTTTGAGGCCGACGGAGTATCTCTCCGCCACGAAGCCCGCGACGTATTCAGGTTTATAGACGACGTTGTCGGCGGTGTCAAACGGCTCGGCGAGCGACCATATAGACGTGTCCTTCCTCTTGGGGTCGATGCCGCTTACCAACTGATCATCTATGAACTCCGCGTGGGATCCTTTGGTGGAATGCCACTCCGTGTAAGTCTCTTTTTTGTTATCTTTGGTCGTTCTCGTTCGATAGTGACCGTATTCGCCTTCATAACGCGACTTCGTGTCGGCGTCGAACGTCCAGTAGGGCAGGTATATCCCGGTGAACGACTTGGGCTGCGCGCGTTCCTTCGCCGCGCTTGGGCAGAACCATTTGCCCGCTATCCATTTCTTAAAATTATCGCCCGCCTGTTTTGAATCCACCTTGAAAACGCACACTCCGCCGGGAGCGAGCGTCTTTTCTCCCCTTGCCTCCATCACCTGGTTTGAGCCGCAGTAGGGACATACGTTTGAAATAGCGAGAGCGTCATAGACCGATTCGGCCCCGCAGGATTTGCAGATGACGGATTTTTTCTCCGTCCCCCAGTCGCAGTTGCCCTTTTCCTCAGCCGAGTTGAAATCAGCCTCCTCAGCCGACGCGGAGGCGCTTATCTCCTGAGTGTGTCCGCAATACGGACATTTAAGTCCGCCGGTCTTGGGGTCGAAGTCAAGGACTCCGCCGCAGGCTGAACATTTTTTGTCGGTCTCCTCTATGGTCTTGACTCTTACGTCTTCATAACCGCCAAACTCGTCCAATTTTCACACCTCACTTAGCGTCATTCTCGTCAAAGACATCCCCACACTCAGGGCAGAACTTGGGCGGATTTCTAGGATCGCTCGGTTCCCATCCGCACTTGTCACACTTATAAAGCGGCGCTCCGGCGGGTTTGGGCTTGCCGCACTCGGCGCAGAATTTGCCCTGATTTACAGCGCCGCAAGCGCATGTCCAGCCCTCGGTCGGCGTCGGCAGTGGTTTACCGCACTCAGCGCAGAATTTGCCGGTGTTGCCAGCGTGACCGCAAGAACAAGTCCAGCCGATGTTGGCGGCCTGTCCGGGGACGGACTGCTGTTGCTGTTGCTGTTGAGCGGCTCCCGCGGCGTAAAGGTTTTGAATGTTGCCGGAGGCGGCGTTTTGAGCCATTCCCATACCCATGAACCCCATAACCGGCCCCGCGCCCTCGTTCTTTGCCGCGCTCTGCATCGCGCTCGCCTGAGCGCCTACAAGATGAGCTGCGGCCATCGTGGGGTCGCGGAACGCCGCGTTGCGCTGGAGCTCCTTTATCATCTGCTCGTCCTCTTCGGAGGCTTTGATGGAGGACACGCCAAAGGAGACTATGGATATGCCGCGCAGTTTAGTCCATTTCGCGGACAAGACCTCGTTGAGCGCGTCGGCGAGTTCGACCGTATGGCCCGGTATCGCGCTGTAGCGTATGCCCATCTCGGACATGCGCGCGAAAGCGGGCTGAAGCGCCGTCAGAAGCTCCGTTTTGAGCTGGCTGTCAAGCGTGTCTCTTGTATACGCTTCGGAGACATTGCCGCAGACGTTTGTGTAAAACAATATCGGGTCTGTTATACGGATGGAGTATTCGCCGAAGCACTTTATGGATATGTCCACGTCAAGCCCGACCCTCGTGTCGACAACTCTGAAGGGCACAGGGTTAGGCGTGCCGTACTTGTTGCCGATAAGCTCTTTCGTGTTGAAGTAGTAAACTCTCTGGTCCTTGCCCGGTTCGCCTCCCATAGTGAAGCGCTTGCCGATGCTGGAGAACGTCTCCTTTAAGCCCTTGCCAAAGCCGCCGTAAAACATTGAGGGCTCCGTGCTGTGATCATAAACGAACTCGCCCGCCTCGGCGCACAGGTCTACCACCTTGCCCTGATCGACTATGATCATGCACTGGCCTTCGTTCACCGCTATGATAGAACCGTTGGATATGATATTGTCGGTTCCCTTCTTGTTGGAGCTTCTGCCGCCGACACGCTTATCGGCTTTTACCGCCATAACGTTCTGGTCTATCGACTCGCAATAAAAATATTCGCGCCACGCGTCTCCAAGCGCGCCGCCGAGAGCTCCGAAACCAGCTTTCAAAAGACCCATATAAAAATGCCTCCTTTATGATGTGCTTTATATATTTTATCACTCAAAATTTGACAACCGGGGCCTTTCTGTCGGTCGCGTTCTCCACTATTGGGATTTGTCACGCCCGTAATCAACAAAGGCGTGTAAATTGTTTTTCTTAACAATTTAGACAAAAGCTCCGATCTCGGATTCTCGCGAGACTGGAGCTTTTATGTTGACTACTGCGCTATTTACCGTTTCAGACGCTTGGATTATCTCGGTGTTACGCCGCCAGACTTACCTTATCCACCGGAAATTTATCTTTTCATTCTGTTCAACTACATCAAGTTCGTGATGGTCGGCGGTTAAAATCGCGCCATCACACATGGATGTTTCCGCAAGAACAACGGCGTCAGCAAGTGATATTTTATAAGACGATTTCAGTCGTCCGGCTTCTTCAAAAACGCTATCGGTCATTTCTGAAATTATGGTAATCGGTAAACCTCTCACTACTTCAAGCATGGCGTTAGCCGCTTCTTTTCCGTGCACTCGGTAGTCGTCATAATACACTTCCAAAAGATTCAGTTTGTTCATACGAATGTTGACATTTCCCTTGGCCGCTTCTATCAGCGTGGATTTAACCAAGGCTCCGCCATTCTCACCGTTCAAATAAGCAATAAGGGCACAAGCGTCCAAGACGTATTGTTTCGTCATCGTCCGGCTTCTTCCTCAAGTCTTTCAGTGAGAAACTGATCGACAGACAGTTTCCCGTCGGTGTACATTCCATACGCTTTTTCAATTGCGTCCAATGTTGTATCGCTCTCGACAGGTATAAGGATAACGCCCTTGTCCGTTTCTCGCACTCGCATTTGCGGCGAGCGTATCAGTTGGGAAAGCGGGGTCGGCAAAATGTTTGTGTTTAATATCATGTCATACATTATATTCAACTCCTTTTATCTTTTCATGTCTTTGTAAAGTTCTCATGGACACCAAGATAGAGTAAAATCCTAGTTGCGGGGTCATACGTGTAAGATAAGAGCGTTAGTTGATTGACGCACTCGAATTTATAAACGAACACTCCCTCAAGGTCGCCTTTTTTCTCTTCGCCCATCTCGGGATTTGACACAATTTTGGAAATAGCCTCATTGACCACCTCTTTCTGATTTCTGTGCAGTTTTTTATAAACGCGCTTAAATGGCGGCATCATAAGAACTGTAATTTCGACGTTATCTATGCCCGCTATGTTTGCCACAACTTACTCCGGCACAAACGGCTCGGCCAGCGAGATGTTCATAGCTTTTGCTATAAGCGTCTCGCGGATAAAATCAACCGACAAGTCAGGGTTGTCTATGGCCACGCGTCCGATCTTAGCCCAAAACTCAATTTGCCCGCCGATAGAACGGTTTTCCGCTTCCGCAGTCCATTTCGCCACCCTATAGAGCCCATTGCTTATTTTTATTGATTTGTTGCCTGTCATAGTCTGCGGCAATTTCCTCGCCTCCTTATAAAATATTGTTGACACTATAGTAGCATAACACCACTCTTGTATCAACAAGGTCAACTCTCTTAACGGACGAATGACAGAGTTTTGACAGAGTTATAAAATTAGGTATGAATTTTTTAATAAAGTCCCGGCCTCAATTCTCACGAGGCTTTGACGCTTACGATAATGAGCCTCTGCGGGCGTGATAGAGTGCCGACAGATTAAGCGGGAGCGCCCGTTTCGGAGCGCTCCCGCGTGGACTGAAATTACTTTCTTCCCTTTGTCAAGAAACGCCATGCGTATCCTATACGAGCGCTATCTTCATTATTGTCGCCGTAATAAAAGATAATCCTGACGTCATTTATTTTGCTGACATCAACCGGAGACGGAAGCGTCACGCTTCCAGCCATCTCATCACCGTCGGCGAACTTTATATTCAACGCCTCGTTGTAAATATTTTTGCCATCGACACCTCTGATTACAGCTCTTCGCGCCTCTGATACATCGCTTGCCTTCTGTTTTTTCAAAGGAACGGACGGGTCGGAGGGAGACACAAATCGCCATATGAATCCGGTGACGTTAGAGCCGGACTTAATCAGCTCCACATAAGGCACACACTTGTCGTCTATCTGTCGTTGGGTTGTGCGGATTCGGGGAATTTTGCCTGACGCTTTCGACGCGCCTATCTCAATAGAGAAATTCGATCTGGCAAACGCCGTCTCCGCTCCCTGATAAAACTCGGCGTGGTTGTCTTTCTCGTCAACCAAACAATAATAAGAGTTATCTCTATGATTCGCCAGCAAAAATGCTTTCTCTCCGGAGAATTTCGTAAATCCGAAATATTTCCCACTTGCGTTATAACCTACCGTGACATTTTCACTTGAATTGAGCTTCAGAACGCCGCCTTGCTCTCCACCTATTTTTCTGGGGGCTACCTCTAAATAAACATAATGGTATTCTGGAGGCGTCATGCCCGATACTTTGGGTTTGTAATCCGTCTTGCCGTTCACCATATACGCGCGCGTCCAATGCTGAATATACAAATACAACGAATCACCGCCAGAATCCGCCGCCCAAGCTCTACCACAGGATAAAACACAAAAGAACACTGCGACAACCAATAAAAACGTACAAACTGTTTTTCTCAACAATTTGAACCCCTCCTTTCAAAATGTGTTCCGGAGACAAGCCTCATGATTGCCCCAGAGTCTGCGTACCGTTATTAACGTACCAAATCGAACAATACTTCTAAAGTTCTCACATAACCACTACTATCATGCTCATATTCTGTATATTGCAGCAGTCCTGAAGGCAAAATCTCAAAACCGAAACTCACTGAAAAACCTCCACCAGAAAAGATACGCTCTAACCGATTCCCTGATACATAAAGCGCGTTAAAAATAGCTATGGGATCCCAATAACGAATTTTATGTGGTGTGGCATAAGAATCATTAACTACATAAAACCTACGGCCATTTTCATCAGCGTCGTAGGTAAACCAATATCCACCGCCACTTTGCGTCGGCGGGAAGGAAAAGGTCATTTCATGATTATACGAATCACCAGTATCAGTCACGGGCGAAATCTGAGAATATGTATAAGCTGTTGCGACTGTCTCATCTGGTTGTACACGCATATTAACGCTTACTGGACGCCACGTTCTGGATAATCTTGCAATCAAAGTGTCGGGGTCAGGGGTAGGGGTAGGAGTCGGCGTGGGGGTGGGGGTGGTGTCAAAGAGGCTGGCGTTACCGTCGCCAATCCATGCTAATCCGTCATACGTCCCATCGGAATTGGTGATATTGTTAGATTTACAAAATTCCTTTGCGGAAAGATAGGCTTCTTCAACAGTATATCCCCGCATCAATTCTTGTGTTACAACTGATGCGGTTACCCTTCCATACTCAGCGCCTGTGACTGTACTATACCCAATAACAGCTTTGGCGCCGGCATTCAGCAAGGCTTTAGACATTTCAGATCCTCCGAGAATTGAACAACTCTCTAAAAATACTATTGGGCTGTTTAACTTCTGATTCCCTGAGTAATAATCTGTAAAAAATTTAGGCTTTATTTCAAGATAACTACCTACGTTGACATTTTCCGTCCATTCGCCGCCAACGATGTTAAGACGCTCTAATGTTAGGCTGAGCTTAAAATCACCATTTTTTAGAGCGTACATACCAAAGATATAATGAACAGAGCTAACGCGATATGAACCTATATCTTCTATTGTGGCGCTATCAAAAAACAGCTTGGCTGAAGATGGGCTTTCTATGGCAAAAGCGTCGATATCACCGTGTGCGTGGAGCCATATGTAATCGTAACCGCGCAAATTTCGTAAATCCTGTAATGTCATCTTAGGTTCAATCCGGTTTGTGATAGATACGCTCGGCTGAGTCGAAAGATATTCCAACATATCGCGACCGGATCTTGTCATGTTGCCATCCAGATCTAAAATACCATCGCCAAGTTTCATCATATTTTGCCCCAAGAAAACATTTAACGTCCCACTATCTTTTGCTTGCTGAAGTTCACGCACAGAAACATTGCGGCTCTTCAGGCTTGTCTGGGACGAAGTGTGTTGCGTGGGCGCGTAAAGTGAAGCCCAATATTCTTCGGACATAAAGTAAAGCTCGCATTTATAACCTGAATCAAATTCTACTCTTATGACGGTGTTATAGTCTGATTGCCCCAAAAAGTACGAGGCTGTTTTTACTGTCGCGCTCCGAAGCAAAGCCGGAACGTAGAGTTCGGCAAATTCCTTGACAGTCAAGCTCTCATCGCCCTGAAAAACGCTTTGTGCGACTTCGTATAAAGCTTTCTCAGCTTCCTTTACATCTTCAAGCGTAAAATAATTTGCTTGACCGCTCCCTCCACCCCCGCACCCACCGGCCATCAACACGACCGCCGCGACAACCAACAATATCCAAGAACCCCAACCTTTCTTCACTCAAAACGCCTCCCTTAAAATGATTTAGGAATCTCAAACACAAAAAGAATCTCTCTCCGCCCCGTCTTCAAGTCTTCAACACGATTTTTATCTCGTCCGCAAGACAAAAAAATATAATGCGGCCTTGGCTTGAGAAAATAAGTTATAATACAATGCAAGCATACACAAAATGCCTACCCATCATAAACATAATTATGGGGAGGCTTTTGTTGGTTGTTTTATTGTGCTGTGTCGCGCTGTGCTGTGTTTAATTATTAAATTCTTAGCCGTCAATCGTAATACCGAAGTATATTTCGTGTTGATGATATTAACACGAAATATACTTTGAGTCAATTACAAATTAAAAAATTAAAGCAAAATTTTCAAACGGGAGAGTTTTCCATGAGCCTTGGGCAACGTCTACAGCAAATTAGAAAAGAAAAACGCTTGACGCAAAAACAAGTGGCTCTCGGAACTGGAAAAACTGAAAGACACTATCAAGACGTCGAGCACGATAGGGTCAGCCCCAGCGTTGATTTTTTCATTGCTGTGGCCGATTATCTGAATATGGGGCTTGACGAGATTATCGGTCGTCCGCCCGTCGAGGCCGACAACGACAAAGATAAAATCATCCTTGTCGAAAAGCGCCACATCGTTTACGTGAGCGCGCTCACCGATGACTCAGACACAAGAAACGAAATAATGAGATCTCTCCTCGAAATAGACTGTATCCCCGCCGGGATGTTTCATTCAAACCATATCGGCAATGACTGGCCGTCCGTCCGGCGCGAAATCGACGATTGCGATTATTATCTATTAATAGTAGGCCCCGACCACAGCATAGACCGCAAGCCATTGTTGACGCAAGACGAACTCAATTTCGCCGTTGAATTAAATAAACCCCGCGCGGCGTTCATCCATATTTCCTTTGCGAAAGATAACTATATGGCAATCAATGAACTCTTTATGAATGAAATAGAGCTTTTCAAGGCATGGGCGACAGCTGATGAACTGGGGAGCGCGGTTTGCCACGTTATCAGCAGACTAAAAAAACAACGCCCCTCGCGCGGTTGGATGCACGGAGACGAGATAACAAAAGAACAACTTTTGATTGAGCGGGAATTACGGACAAGGATAGACGCATTAGAAGAACGTTTGATAACCTCAAGCGATCAAGCAGATAGAGGATATTCATAGTTCGATTCCGCTACCCCTTTTAGGCAAGCCAACAGACCACCGGTAATCTCCGCCGTAACGCGCAAGGTACAGTTCGCAAAAATGCTATAATTTTTTATAATAAAAACAGCGTAACAAATAAAAAGGAGGCCGTGATATGACGGCGGTACATTTCGAATCCGCCCCAAAATCAAAAGTGGGCGCGCTCGGCTCGGGTGATTTTTCCGCGTTGCGGATTGCGTAATAAACATGCGCGTTTTCGTTTCGCTTCTGATTATCGACAGGGCGACAAAATATTGGGCGTTGCTTCACCTCGCGCCTGACCTCGCGAACGGGATTCCCGAGTTTGCGTCATTGCGGTTGCATTTCAATTACGGAATATCGTTTTCTTTGTTGAAGGATTACCCATTGATGAGCTTAGGCACGGCGTGGGTGGGAATAGTTCTTTTAGGCGTTTTATGCGTAAAGAGCAAAAGATTCGCTTGCGCGACGGGGACGGCGTTTTTATGGGCCGGGGCTTTCGGGAACTTGATCGATCGGTTGATGTATGGCTATGTCATAGATTGGCTTTACGTCGGCGGATTCATAAATCTGTCGGATCTTTGGCTTTGCGCCGGAAGCCTGATGATTTTCATTGAATATAAAAAACATTTCAGGTAGGGGCAACCTGCGACCTTCTCTCGCGTTGCTTGTCGTTCCGGGGAGACTATGGCACAGAAAAAAGACGACACGCAACACAAATAACCGCAAAGTTGCTATAATAACAAAAAGCAGACAACTTAAGGATGGAGTGCGGCGTATGAGTGAAAGCTGGATTGACAGATGCTGGAAGGACGTCATCAAAGAAAACGTAGACGACGCGCTTCTGTTCTTTATGCCAAACCTCGCGGCGAAGCGGGAT
>BNVG01000021.1 GCA_025997935.1 Synergistales bacterium
GCTGAAGCGTTGGCGAACCCCATCGGAACCCCGCGCCTCAGCGTCATGGCCGAGGGGAAACAAAATGTGGTGCTCATAGCCAGTGACCACACTCGCCCTGTTCCCAGCAAGTTTATAGTCCCCCCCAAGTCACCGGTGATCTTGTAAAGCTCTTCGAGGCACTCGACCTCATTCTTCTTCCATCGTTCCATGGAGCTGAACATACCCGTTTATACCTCCGAGAACATGGAGCTTGATACCGCGTACCTTGGACTCAAGGGCTCTCCCACGAGGGTGGTCAAGATAGACACTCCCAAGGTCACTCGAAGCGGCAAAACGCTGACGGCGCAGGACGAGATTTCCGTAAGGGCGGCGGCTGACGAATTTATTGACCTTGTAGAAGCAAAGGGGTTGCTACCATGACAGAGAGTGCGCATAACGAAGTATGGACGCTGGCCGAGCAGTTCGACGGTAAACTCAAAGCGGTTTCTTTCGAGCTCTTAGGTCGCGGGCGTAGCCTTGCGGACAAATTAGGGACGAGATTAGTTTCAGTGCTGATTGGCGACGGCGTCTCGGACAACGATTTGGACACGTTGATCAAACATGGGGCGGACGCGGTATATGCCATACAGTCGCCCGAACTCAAGTATTTTGTGTGCGAAACATACGGACAGGTTCTAAAACGCGTCATCGAGGAATATAAGCCGTCTATTCTTCTCGGCGCGGCTACTTCCATGGGCAGAACGCTGTTGCCTTACACGGCGGTCAAGATACCCACCGGACTCACGGCCGACTGTACGGAGCTCGACATCGAAGAAGGCACGGGGAACCTCCTGCAAACACGCCCCGCCATCGGCGGTAACATCATGGCCACCATAAAGACGCCGGATCACCGCCCCCAGATGGCTACGGTGCGCCCTAAGTCGTCCCGCCCTCTGGCCGCGGACGCTTCGCGCAAAGGGGAGATCAAGCATATACCTTTCGACAGCGCTCTTATAGACAAGCGAACCCAAGTAAGAGGATACCGCAAGGAGGAGTCTGAGACCTTGGGGTTGGACGAGGCCGACATCGTCGTAGCCGGAGGGCACGGACTCAAAAAGGGCGAAAACTTCAGCCTTATCCACAACTTAGCCAAGCAATTGGGGGGCGCCGTAGGCGCGAGCCGGGACGCGGTAGACCGGGGGTGGGCGTCATATCCTCACCAGATCGGGTTGAGCGGCAAAACCGTCTCGCCCAAACTTTACGTCGGTATAGGCATATCAGGAGCCATTCAACACTTGGCCGGGATAAAGACCAGCGAAGTAATCGTGTCCATCAACTCCGATCCAGACGCTACGCTTCACAAGCTGGCTGACCTCGCTATAGTCGGCGACGCGTTCCAGGTTATTCCCGAGATTCAAAAACGGCTTACGGAAAGAGGGGTGAAGGTCAATGGCTAACTATCCCTACAATCAGGTGACTCAAGATGTTCTCGAAGCCCTCAGGAAAATAGTGGGCGCAGGGAACGTCATCACAAACGAAGAAAAGATCGAAAACTATTCCCATGACGAAACCGAAGCCGCTGTGTATGGTCATAACCCCGATGTCGTGGTCACACCGCTCAACACGGAGCAGGTAGCCGCGGTGGTGAAGCTGGCGAACGAAAAGCTCATTCCAATCACGCCGAGAGGCGCTGGCTCGGGGCTTTCGGGCGGGGCTATTCCTGAGTACGGCGGCATTGTCCTGTCCATTGAGAAGATGAACAAGTTTATAGAATTGGACAAGGCCAATATGGTGGCCGTGGCGGAGGCAGGGGTCGTTACCAATGATTTGGCCACGCTTGTCCAAAATGAGGGGCTCTTTTTCGCCGGCTACCCCATGAGCCTCCAGACCTGCGTGATAGGCGGCAACATCGCGGAGAACGCGGGCGGCGGCAAGGCCGTCAAGTATGGCGTGACGGGTCGCTACATTCTCGGCATAGAATTGGTGACGCCTCTTGGCGAAATAGTGCAGCTCGGAGGAAAACTCGTCAAGGACGTTACGGGCTACGACTTGAAGTCTCTGATTATCGGCTCAGAGGGGACGCTTGGCATCGTCACCAAGGCCATAATCAAGCTCATAGGCTACCCGACGGCGAGGGCGGATATTCTGGCGCTTTTCAAAACGCCCAAGGACGCCATCGACCTCGTCCCTAAGATTCTTTCGAAGGGGATAGCCCCAACCAGCATCGAGTTTATGGATCAGCTTTCCGTGCAGACCACCTGCAACTACCTGAACGAGAGCCTTCCCTACGAAAACTGCGGTGCTATGCTTCTGATTGAGATAGACGGAACCAGCGCGGCGCAAATTGAGATGGATCTCGTCGAGGCGGGTAAGATCTGCGAGGCGAACGGCGCCACGGAGGTCTACGTCACAGAGGATAAGAACAATATAGAGCGCGTATGGAACGTGCGTCGCAACATTGCCGAGGCGTTCAAGGTCTACAGCCCCATCCAGAGCCTCGAGGACATAGTGGTGCCCATTTCGCGCATTCCGGAGATGATTCCGGAACTGGAGCGGATGGGGGAGAAGTACGGTATAAAAATCCCCTGTTACGGCCATGCCGGAGACGGAAACCTCCACGCCACGCTCGTCAAGGATCCTGAGATGTCCATGGAACAATGGAAGAAGAATGAGGTCGAGTGCCTCGAAGAGCTTTACAAGATCACCGGTGACTTGGGGGGGAAGATAAGCGGAGAACACGGCATAGGCCTCAAGCGCCGCAAGTACTTGAAGGATATCATAGACCCGGTGGAATTGGGACTTATGCGCGCCGTCAAGAAGGCCTTGGATCCGAACAACATCATGAACCCAGGCAAGATTTTTGTTTAATTTGATTTAAGGGGGGATATTTTTATGCCGACAATTTCTTTTCCGTACGGTAAGGAGGTTCTTGCGTTCACGATTCCCGACGACCGATTCAAGGGAGAATTGGTGTCTCAGATGCATCACTACAAGGCTGCGGCCTCCCAGGAGGCGCTGATAGCTGAAGCGTTGGCGAACCCCATCGGAACCCCGCGCCTCAGCGTCATGGCCGAGGGGAAACAAAATGTGGTGCTCATAGCCAGTGACCACACTCGCCCTGTTCCCAGCAAGTTTATAGTCCCCCCCATGCTGGCGGAGATTCGGAAGGGCAACCCCAAGGCCAAAATAACCATTCTCGTCGCCACGGGGTGTCACCGCCCAACCACCAAAGAAGAGCTTATCAACAAGTTCGGTAAGGAAATAGTCGAAGGCGAAACCATCGTTCTCCACGATTGCGACACCTCGGAGACCGTCTACATCGGAAAACTCCCATCGGGCGGCGACCTCATAGTCAACAAGATCGCTCTGGAGGCCGATCTTTTAGTGGCCGAAGGCTTCATAGAGCCTCACTTTTTCGCTGGCTTCTCAGGCGGCAGAAAAAGCGTTCTGCCCGGCATCGTCAACCGCGAGACTGTGCTTTACAATCACAACGCTGACTTCATCGAAAGCCCATATTCGAGAACGGGCGTCGTCGAGGGCAACCCCATCCACACCGACATGCTCTACGCCGCCCGCACAGCGCGTCTCGCTTTCATATGCAACGTCGTCATCAACTCGCAAAAAGAAGTCATCTACGCGGTAGCCGGCGATGTGGACTTGGCTCACCGCGTCGGGCGGGATTTTCTCGCGACCAAGTGCCAGGTCGACGCCATCCCCGCAGACATAGTCATATCCACAAACGGCGGCTATCCTTTAGACCAGAATATCTATCAGGCGGTCAAGGGCATGACCGCGGCGGAGGCGACGGTCAAAAAGGGCGGGGTAATCGTCATGCTCGCCTATTCAAACGACGGGCACGGGGGCGACGAGTTCTACAAGACCTTTGTGGAAGAAAAAGACTTGGTGCGCATGAACGAGACCTTCCTCAAGACGCCTAAGGAAAAGACCAGGCCCGATCAGTGGGAGTCTCAGATTCTGGCCCGCGTCCTGCGTCACGCTCACGTCATCTACGTTTCGAGCACGCCTGACGAGATGGTCGAGACCTTCCAAATGATCCCTGCCCACTCTCTCGACGAGGCCATGAAGAAGGCCGAGGAGATTTTGAAGAATCCTCAGGCGACAGTAACGGCTATCCCTGACGGCATCGCGGTCATGGTCAAGGCGTAAAAAGGATACCATCAAAACGCAGAGACGCCCAATTTGGGCGCCTCTGCGTTGTTTTTATTATATTTCGCTGAAATCCTAAAAGACCGGGAAGCCTACGACGTTGAGAAGGATATAGGCTACGACGGCCGTCACCGCGCCGTAAAGCAAGAACGGCCAGAAGGTCTTCTTTATAATCTCTCCCTCGCGGTTCAGGAGACCCGTCACGGCGCAGACCGCCACTACGTTGTGGACGCAGATCATGTTGCCCATCGCTCCGCCGACAGCCTGAGTCGCCACTATAAGAAGGCGCGGAAGGTGAAGTTGCGTCGCGACGTCCCACTGGAACAGGCCGAAAAGCATGTCCGAGACGGTGTTAGAGCCAGTGATGAAAGCGCCGAGTCCGCCCACAAACGAGGAGAACGCCGGCCAGATGGGGCCGAAAATACTCGCCGCGGTAACAGCCATCGCCATAGGCATGGAGGGCAGGTACGTAGCTGTCCCAGCCACTACTTCAGCCGTCATAGCCGGATTGACGCCGGAACCCTGGAAAATCTTCACCAAGGCCACCGCCGATATAAGGGAAACGGTAGCGGCTTTCATCTTTTTGAAAGTCTCCGTCCACGCCTTCGCCGCTTTGCCGCCGGACATGCCGTGCATAGCAATCGTCAGGAGAGCGATGAGTATAAAGGGAATGGTTCCGGGCAGATAAAGCAGTTTGATGCTGTTGTCGCTGATACCCTGGTAGCCCAGAATATTGTTGAAGGCTATAACTCCGTATTTATTCATGGCGGCCTTGAGCGGCAATGCGTCAATGCGCGTCACCACCAAGATGGCGCCGATAAGAATATACGGTAGCCAGGCCATAAACTGACTCATGTGAGGCTTGAGCTCCGCGTTGTCAGTGACCTCAATTTCTCCCGTCCAACTCTTGTCCCACTTGGACACCTCCCCGAAAGTCCACACGTCTTTCGGTAAACAGAACCCCTGTTTTGCGCCATATACCACGATACCCAGACCCACCAATCCTCCGACCAACGAAGGAGTCTCAGGCCCTGTGACCCAAGCCAAAAGCACGTAGGGAACCGAGAAAGCAACAGCCGCGAAAATACAGAATCTCCAGGCGGCGAAACCGTCACGCCAGGAACGATTGGGGCCGTAATACCGGGTGATGAATCCCAACATAAAAATGGGGAGAATAAAAGCCATGGGGGCGTGGAACAGAACGACCACTTCGCCTATTGACTTGAACCCGTGTTCTACGGACTGGAAATTGCCGGTCGCCACAGCCGCCTCCAGCATGGCGCGAATCGACGCGCCGAAGCCGGAGATAATGGGAGTACCCACAGCGCCAAACGTGACGGGGAAGGAGTTGAACGCCAAACACAACACTGCCGCGGCCATAGGGGGGAAACCAAGGGAGAGCAAGAGAGGAGCCGCCAAAGCCGCCGGCGTACCAAACCCGGCCGCGCCTTCGATAAAAGCGCTGAACAAGTATCCGATGATAATCGCCTGAACGCGCATATCCCTGCTGATGGTCTGCATTCCGTACTGAATGGTCTCCATTCCGCCGGAATACTGCAGGGTGTGCAGGATAAGCAACGCTCCGAAGACGATAATCAGGACGCTCAAGGCGCTACTCACACCTTGAAGGCTCAGAGCGGCGACATACGGCACGGGAAGACCCCATACCGCCACGGCTATGAGCGCGCATGAAGCCCACGCTATCGGCATGGCCTTCATGGCTCCCATACGCAACCCAACCATCAAAATCAACGCGACTAAAATTGGAACCGAAGCAACAGCGGCAAGCAAGCTCAATGACATAACAACTTCACCCCTTTATATAGATTTTGCGGTAATTGTGGCAACTTTAAATTGTGGTGACTGTCAATCTTGAACATAATGAAATATTTTGAGTTATTTTGAATTTAATTTTAAGATTTGAGTTTAGCTACTTGAAACATTATCACAGCGCATATAAAATGTAAATTATGTAAAATGGTTAAAGTTAATTTTATTTGAAATTTAATATTTAAGGAAGTCATAAATGGCCAAACATATCGGATATCATAATGCACTGAAATTAGCCAAAGAGACCTTGGAAGGCCGTGATCCGAATTTGGTCGCCTCCGGCGCCGGAGTTGTTTGGACAGGCGTCGATTATGAGATTCCGTGGATGGGCGACCATGTATTATTAGAGGAAGGAGAGATAGACGAGCAGATAATCTGGCTCCATTATCTCGCGGCAAACGGCCCCAAAAGAACGAGCGGCGTATACATAAATTACAAGCAAGTCCCCGGCGCTGCCATATACAATGAAAACTTCGTTAAACGCACTATAAACCCTATGGTGAAAGCGTTTCAGGACTCCCCGGACGAGTTCCTGAAATTGGGTTGCGAGATGGGCGGTGAACCTCAGAAGTCCGGAAACGCCTCCTTCACGGTGCGGGCCTTGCCGTACATTCCATTGACTTGTATCATCTGGCAGGGTGATGACGAGATACCGGCCAACGGCAATATCCTCTTTGACAGCACCGCTCCTCTTTGGTTCTGTGCGGAAGACTTGGTTGCGCTGGCCGGTATGGTTGTCTATAAAATGTTAAAACTTGTTGCGCTGAAGTCGGCTCATTATCGTCTATCGTAACCGTGACACAAATCTGGCTATAAATTCTATATCAATACTATATAGAGCTGTGCGACGCACGGCGGAAATGAGGCAGGTGACGAGATGACACATGTTTTGGTGATCGGGGCCGGGGTATCGGGGTGTACGGTTGCTTATCGCATCGCACAAGACGGCGTCAGGGTGACGTTAGTGGAAAAGAGCGGAACAATTGGCGGTCGTGTGCGCCGTTACGGTTGCAAGGCCACCGATAAGTGTAACAATTGCGGCGTTTGCCTTGTGGGCGGGCTTTGGGAAAAGGTGGAGAAAAGTCCGCTGATCGAGACCGTACTGTTCTCGGAGGTAACCGATATATCCGGCGGCGCGGGTGATTTTTCCGCTACCGTCAAAACGCCCTCGGGGCCGAGGTATCTATCCCGGTTAGATAGCGTTGTGGTGAGCACTGGCTTTGAGAGCGCAGCGGCCAGTGAGACCGCCCATTTGCAGGTGGAACAGGGGGCGGGCATTCTTACAGGCAGTGAGATCGAAGCTCTGATGATAGACAGGGGCAAGAATGCGTGGCTTAAAGATGAGCCTAAGAGCGTGGCTTTTATTCAGTGTTTTGGTAGCCGCGACGAAAAGGAGCGCTCCAACTACTGCTCACGGGTATGTTGCGCCTACTCCACCCGCGCGGCCAAGGTGCTACGGCACTATTACCCTGACTGTGAAATAGCCTTCTTCTATATGGAGCTACAGAACGTGGCGGCGAGGGATTACTTCAAAGAGCTGAGCCTGGATAATATTGAGTTCATCAAGTGTCGCCCGCTTAAAATCACCGGCGGTTCACCCGCCGCTATTCAATACGACGACCCGACCGAAGGGATGAAAACGCGTTCCTTCGACCTTATTGTATTGTCTGAAGGGATTCACCCCGGTAGCGGCAGCGACTGGATGGCCTCCACTTATGGTCTTGGCCAGGACGACAACGGTTTCCTGCGCTCGATGAAAGAGCGCGAAGGCCTGTACGTAGCCGGTTGCGCCCGCGCGCCGATGAAAATAGACGAAAGCTACGCCGATTCCCTTGCGGTGGCCGAGACTATTACCGCTTGTTGCGGCGTATGTGGAGGTTGAGCGCATGAATCGCACGAATGTATTGATTGTGGGCGAAGGCCCTAAAAACAACGAGATAGTCTCCTATTTTGAGGGGAAGGGATACGGCGTAGCGCAGACGTCGGTCGCCGGGCTACGCGCGCTTGAGGGCCAGATCGGCGGTTTCGCGGCGCGTACTAACGAGAGAGAGTATGACGCCGGTTTTGTGGTGTTGGCCGAAGTGCCGGGTTACGAACCGACCGATATCGACGGAGGCCGCGTGCACAGCCTGTACGCCCCCGACAAAAGAAAACTGCTACCAAAAGACGACAGACTTGACCCAGTGGTTTTTTTGCTCGACTGGTACGGCGAATCCTCAATGGCGGCCACCTTGCAGGCGCTGACCGACGCTACCGACTTGGCGGGACAAAAGCGCGGCGTGTACTACCTCTCCCGCTTTGTGCGTACGGCCGGTTACGGCGGCGAAACGCTCTACCGAGACGCGCGGAACTCAGGCGTCCGTTTCATTAAATATGAAGACCTGTCAATCGCCTTTGACTACAACGAGAACAAGTTCACGCTTGTGGCAAACGACGGCGCGATAGAACACAAGGTCGTGACCGGTACTATTTTTGCTGAAGGTAGCCGTGCGGCCACACCGGCTTTTACGAGCGCCGCCAAGGCCCTGCGTATACGCGTCTCCCAACAGGGCTATGCCACGGAGGATCGCTTCTATTTAGCGCCGGTGCTCACGACAAGACGCGGCGTGTACCATATTTCCCGCGACGTAGCCGCCGAGCGTCTGCAAGACGGCCTGAACGCCATTCTGGCCGACGTAGCCGGAGCCGAGCGCGAGGATACGGAAACCAAAAACACGGCCACCGTGGACGGCGAGAAGTGTGTATTTTGTTACAGTTGCTACCGGGCCTGCCCGCACGGCGCAATGGAGCCGGACGGCCTTGCGCGCGTTATGGAGAACCTGCCCCTTGCCTGCCAGGGGTGCGGCATTTGCGCTTCTGTTTGCCCCGGCAACGCCATAGAGCTTTTGTGGGATGAAGAGCCTGTTTTGGCTGATAAGGCAGAAAAAACCTTGGTGCTGTGCTGCGAAAACAGCGCCGAAATAGCCTTGAAGGAAGTGCTGCCCAAGATGGGCAAAGACGCCGCCTACATCGAACTGCAATCCGTGCCGTGCGGCGGGAGAATCGGCTTGGAGGACATCAGCGCTTCGCTCGCCTGCTACGGCAAGGTTATGGTGGCCGTTTGCATGGACGACGCCTGTAAGCACCACGACGGCAATAAGCGCGCCTGCGCCCAAAAGCGCCGTTTGGACGAAATGTTGGAGCGCTCTGGTATAGATGTTGCTCGCCTGTCTTATACCCAAGTGTCTCATGCTTTGCCCGGCGTACTGCGGGACGAACTGACCTCTTTCGTAAGGGGGGAGACTTTAGCATGATAATAGCCAACCAGAAAAGCATGGACGAGATATTGAGGTCAGTGAAGCCTTTTGAGAAAATAACCGTGGCGGGTTGCGGCACCTGCGTGACGGTGTGTATGGCGGGGGGCGAAAAAGAGGCGCTCAAAGTCGCGGATATGATTTTACTTGACGCAAAGGCGTCAGGTCGCGCGGTGGAGATAAACGTAACTTCGCCTATTCGTCAGTGCGATATGGAGTTTTTGAACGATAGGGAGGACGAGCTTGCCGACGCCGACTGCATCTTGTCTTTGGGGTGCGGGGCCGGCGTGCAATTCATGGCTGAAAAATTCCCGGATAAAGTAGTAGTGCCAGGTATCAATACCAGCTTCATAGGCGTTAACCGTGACCTTGGCTACTGGACGGAGATGTGTCAGGGCTGCGGCAACTGCATCCTGGAAAAAACAGGCGGTATATGCCCGGTGTCCCGGTGTAGCAAGAGCCATTTTAACGGCCCCTGCGGCGGTAGCCACACAGGCAAGTGCGAAATAAATGACGAGACCGATTGTGCATGGCAGCTTATTTACGAGCGCTTGAAGCGCATAGGTCAGCTTGACCGTCTGTATGAGATCAACGAAACGCGCGACTGGTCGACCTCCCGCGACGGCGGTCCCCGTAGCCTTGTACGCGAAGACGTGAAAGTTTGAGGTGAGCGACATGGAAAATAAAATCGTAGGGGCGACCGCCCCGGTCGCCATCGCCAAGAGCAATCTGCAAAAAGTTTTAGAGGCCGGTCACCTCTCGGTGTCGGCTGAAATTGGGCCCCCCATGAGCGGCGATAGGCAAAACGTCATAGACAAGGCGCTTCACTTAGTGGGTATTGTCGATGCCGCCAACGTTACCGACAACCAGACCGCCATCGTGCGTATGTCGTCCATCGCGGCCAGCTACCTCGCGCTTCAGAACGGGGTTGACCCCGTTGTGCAGATGACCTGCCGCGACCGCAATCGTATAGCTATACAGAGCGACCTCCTGGGCGCCTACGCGCTCGGGCTACGCAACGTGCTGATATTGTCGGGCGACCATCAGAGCTTTGGCAATCACAAACAATCCAAAAACGTGTTTGACCTCGACAGCGTACAGGCTCTGCAAGGGCTTGATAAACTGATGAAGGAAAACGTTTTCATGGGCGGAAGCCCGCTGAAAGCGCCTATCGATTTCTTTTTGGGTACCACCGCAAACCCTTTCGCCGACCCGGAGGAGTTGCAGATAATCCGCTTAGAAAAGAAAATCCGTGCGGGCGCCCGCTTTGTGCAGACTCAGGCTATCTACAACTTAGACCGTTTCAAGAGCTGGATGGAGCGCGTGCGTGAGCGCGGTTTACACAAACAAGCTCATCTTCTGGCCGGTATCGTCGTCAACCGCAGTGTACGCAGCGTCGAAGCGACTGCCGGAGTGCCCGGCATGGACGTCCCGCAGTCAATAATAGACCGTATGCGAGCCACCAAAGGCAAGGATGGGGCCGAAGCTGAGGGCGTGGCCATCGCGCTCGACCTCATTAAGGAGCTAAAAGAAGTAGAGGGCGTCGCAGGCATCCACATCATGGCCATCGGGTGGGAGGCCATAGTACCCACGATTGTAGAAAAAGCGGGCTTTTTGCCCCGCCCGAAAGTATAAGGAGGATGAAGCTGGTGTCCAATCTGAATACGAACTTTAAGAACGAGATAGCTTCCCGTGCGGGCGGCGAGCGCGTGCTGAACTGTTTTTTGTGCGGCACCTGCACAGCGGGATGCCCTATAAGCGCGCTTGACGACGACTACAACCCCCGCCGTATTATGCGTAAGATCCTGGCGGGCTTAAAAGAAGAAATTCTATCTTCGGGCGAGATATGGAAGTGCTATCAGTGCCACACTTGCGTGTCTCACTGCCCGCAGGACGTTCGCTTTGCCGACATTATCCGTACGTTACGCGAAATAGCGGTAGAAGAAGGTAAATGCGACCCAACATTGCCGGTCAAGGTAGCTCAGTTGGATGAAAAGTACCGCAAGGAACTTCTTGCCGAGGTGAGCGGCCTTGTCGGATAGGAGGAGGAAGCTATGAAAAAACCTGTAATGGTAGTTGGCGGCGGTATAGCCGGCATCCAGGCTTCCACTGACCTTGCCGATATGGGCATTCCCGTTTTTTTGGTGGAAAGCTCCCCGAGTATAGGCGGACGCATGGCCCAGTTGGACAAAACCTTTCCCACCAACGACTGTTCCGCTTGTATTTTGGCTCCCAAGGTGACGGGCTGTTTTAATCACCCGTTAGTGAAGACCATCACGCTGAGCGATGTCGTTGAGGTAAAAGGCGAGGCGCCCAACCTCACCGCCGTTGTCAAGACACGCCCGCGCTATGTGGACGAGGGGACATGCAAGGGCTGTGACGACTGCGTGAGCGTGTGTCCCGTGACCGTGGACAGCGAGTTCGATATGGGAATAGGCAAACGCCACGCCGTGTACAAGCCCTTCGCTCAGGCCGTGCCAAACAAAGTAGCCATCGACAAGCGCGGCGCTTCGCCTTGTAAATACAACTGTCCGGCCAAATTAGACGCCCACGGTTATGTGACTCTGGTGGGGGAGGGCCGGTACGAGGAAGCCCTGAAGGTGGTACGCCGCACGACGCCCTTTGCCGGTGTGCTGGGTCGAGTGTGCTTTCACCCCTGCGAGGAAAACTGCACCCGCCAGTTTGTGGAAGACCCCATATCCATCGCGTCCCTGAAACGTTTTGTGGCGGACTACGAGCTGAAAACAGGCAAAAAACCCGCTGTCGCCGTACCGGAAAGCGTGACGCCCAAAGACGACAAAGTAGCCATTGTCGGCGCTGGGCCCGCCGGCCTGAACGCCGCCTATCAATTGGCTTTGCGCGGCTATAAACCTGTGGTGTTCGAGGCGTTGCCCGTGGCCGGCGGTATGTTGAAGGTTGGCATTCCCGACTATCGTCTTGACAAAAACATCTTGCAGGGCGAGATAGATTTGATTGCCGATATGGGTGTGGAGATTCGCCTTGGTCAGAAATTGGGCGCGGACTTCACAATTGACAGCCTGAAAAAGGACGGTTTCAGGGCCGTCTTCCTGGCGGTTGGCGCTCACAAGGATCAAAAAATGGGCGTGCCTGGCGAGGACAATAAAGGCGTAAAGTCCAGCGTGGATTTCCTGCGCTCCGTCAATTTAGGCGAGCGGCCAAACCTCGGCAAAAAAGTGCTGGTGGTCGGCGGCGGAAACGTGGCTATGGATGCCGCGCGCGCCGCGTTGCGTTTGGGCTCGGACGTCACCATCGTCTATCGTCGCACGCGCGCCGAGATGCCCGCAAGCGAATGGGAAATCCATCACGCCTTGGAAGAGGGCGTCAAGCTCGCGGAGTTAGTCAGCCAAAAAGAGGTTGTGGCGGGCGAAGACGGTAAAATCACCGGCCTGCGTTGCGCGAGAAACGAGCTTGGCAGACGTGACGCCTCCGGTCGCCGCAGCCCGGTAGAGATAGAGGGCAGCGACTTTGTTATCGAAGCTGATACCATTTTGGTGGCTATCGGACAGAAAGTCGACGACGCTTCGGTTATCGCTGGCGGCGTCACAAAACTCAACCGACGCGGCACGCTTGATATTAACGCAAACATGATGTTGCCTATAGATGGAGTGTTTGCCGGAGGCGACGCGACACGCGGCCCGGCTACCGCAGTAGAGGCCGTAGCTGACGGCAACCGAGCAGCCATCGCTATTGCGAACTACTTAGAGGGTACAAATGAAAGCGTAGAGCCTTTCGTATTGCCACAGACAGAGCTCGACAAGGTGAGTCTGCTTGGGCGCAAGACGATACAGCGCGCTTCCATGCCTATGATAGATATAAAGAAACGCGCCTCTACCTTTGACGAGGTGGAAACCGGCTACGACGAAGAGACGGCTGTGGCGGAAGCGAAGCGTTGCGTGGACTGTTCTATTTGCTGCGAGTGTAAACTGTGCGAGGAGGCTTGCCTGTCGCGCGCCATCCGCCACGCTCAGGAGGGCAAGACCGTCGAGATTCCGGTTTCGGCCGTCGTGCTGGCCCCCGGCTACGACACGTCGCGCGAGATACCATCCGAGCTTGGATATACCCGCTACGAAGATGTAGTTACCAG
Organism: Synergistales bacterium; assembly: GCA_025997935.1. GTDB lineage: Bacteria > Synergistota > Synergistia > Synergistales > Aminobacteriaceae > BNVG01. The sequence continues at coordinate 13,357 of BNVG01000021.1, forward strand.
CTTGGAGTACGAGCGCATCCTTTCCGCCTCTGGCCCGTTCAGCGGACATGTGCAACGCCCGAGCGACGGCAAGTCGCCTAAACGTATCGCTTTTATCCAATGCGTCGGTAGCCGCGACGCGCAGTGCTCGGCGGAATACTGTAGCGCCGTATGTTGTATGTACGCCGTGAAAGAGGCCCAAATCACCAAGGAACACCTGCCCTCGGTGGAAGATATAGACATATACTACATGGATATGCGCGCCTACGGCAAAGAATTTGATCGCTATGTCGAGACCGCCAAGTCTAAGTACCACATCGGCTTTGTGCGTAGCCGCGTGGGGGAGATAGAGCGCGACGAAAGCGGTCAGTTGGTAATATCCCACTGCGGCGACGACGGTAATCTGAAAAAGGACAGCTACGACTTAGTGGTGCTCAGCGTGGGTATGCAGCCAAGCGCCGACAGCAAAAAGCTGTTCCGCGACCTCGGTGTCAAAACCGACCGGTACGGCTTTGTGTACAGCGACGAGTTTGACGCGCCCGCTACATCCCGCGAGGGCATTTTGGCCTGCGGCGTGGCCGCCGGGCCCAAAGATATTCCCGAGACGGTTGTGGAGGCCTCCGCCGCCGCGGCAGGAGCGGCGCAGTTGGCGAACACTATCGATGTAGACCTCTATAAAGACTACAGCGACTTTTTTGTCGAAGAGCCGGAGGTGCCTATCCGCGACGTATCCAAGGAGCCTATTCGTATCGGCGTGTTCGTGTGTCACTGCGGCGTGAACATCGGCGGTTATCTGACCGTCAAAGATGTAGTGGAGTACGCTAAAACGCTGCCATATGTCGCGTTTGCCACGGAAAGCCTCTACACTTGTAGCGTAGACGCCCAAAAGACTATCAGCGACCGCATTGCCGAGTTCAACCTCAACCGCGTAGTGGTGGCGTCCTGTACGCCGCGCACTCACGAACCGCTGTTCCAGAGCGTGTTAAAGAAAAGCGGTCTGAACCCCTATCTGTTCTCTATGGCCAATATCCGCGACCAGTGCAGCTGGGTGCACATGGACGACCGCATAGCGGCCACCGACAAAGCCAAGCAGTTAGTAAGCATGGCGGTGGGCAAAGCCGCCGGAGCCAAGCAGTTGCAGCGCAAAAAAATAGACGTGGACAAAGCGGCTCTCGTCATCGGCGGCGGCATGGCCGGTATGTCGGCGGCGAGTCAGCTTTCCGCTATGGGTTATCACGTCCATTTGGCCGAGCGGGAAAACACCTTGGGCGGACACGCTATGGCCCTAAACGCCAACGTGAACGGTCGGCCCAACTCCCCATATCTGCGCCGCATCATCGACGACGTGCTGAACGACGCCAACATAGACGTCTACACCGGCGCCTCGGTGTCGGCCATCGACGGCTACGTCGGCAATTTCAAGACCACTTTGGCTACCCCGAATTCAGAAAAGGACATCACACACGGTGTTGTGGTGGTGGCAGTCGGCGCTAACGCCAAAAAGCCGGACGGATATTTCTATGGCAAGGCCGAAAACGTGCTGACCCACATCGAGCTTGAGGAAAAATTAAAAGACGCGCCTACAACCCTCAAGGACGTGAAGGACATTGTAATGATTCAGTGTGTGGAACAGCGCGTCGCTGACCGCATGTACTGCTCCCGCGTGTGCTGCAACCAGGCCGTGCGCAACGCCATCGCCATCAAGGAAGCGTCCCCCGAGACAAACGTTACCATCCTTTATCGCGAGATGCGTACCTACGGTACATGGGAGGCGGCCTACACCAAGGCCCGTACTATCGGTGTGCAGTTTGTGCGCTTTGAGGACGACGCCTACCCGGCTGTGGAAAAGAAGGGTCAGGGCTTTGTGGTGACCGTCCGCGACCCGTTGCTGAACGCGGATGTGCAATACGCGGCTGACGTTTTGTCGCTGGCCAGCGTGATGCAGCCTGATGTGAGCGAAAATACCCGCATCGCCCAGATGCTGAAAGTGCCGCTGAACGCCGACGGTTTCTTTATGGAGGCCCACGCTAAATTACGCCCGGTGGATTTCGCCACAGAGGGTGTCTACCTGGCCGGCTTGGCGCATAACCCCAAGGGTTTGCGCGAGTGCATGGTGCAGGGCCGCGCCGCCGCTTCACGCGCCGCCACAGTCATCTCCAAGGAAAAACTCGAGACCGAGGGCACAATCGCCGCTGTCAACAACGACCTGTGCGTGGCCTGCGGCGCTTGCGAAGAGGTCTGCGCTTATAAGGCCATCAGTGTGCAGGACGTCACTATCAGGCGGCAGATTGTACGCAAAGCCGTGGTGAACGACGTGCTGTGCAAGGGCTGCGGCACATGCAGCGCCACTTGCCGTTGCGGCGCTATTGATGTGGGCGGCTTCAGTGACGTTCAGGTGTTGTCCGAGCTCTCTTTCCTTCTGCGCGGCCTTACGCCGGCGGCGAGCTGACTAAAGGAGTTTTGTATATGAGCCAAACAAATACAGCTACTTTCACCCCAACTATCGTTGCTTTTTTGTGCAACTGGTGTAGCTACGCCGGAGCGGACCTTGCCGGTACCGGACGCCAGCAGTACCCGCCCAGCATTAGAGTAATAAGAGTGCCGTGCTCGGGGCGTATCAATCCTATCTATATTTTGAAGGCCTTGGTGGACGGGGCCGACGGCGTTATGGTGAGCGGCTGTCACCCCGGCGACTGTCACTATCTGGCCGGTAACTACTACGCCCGCCGCCGCTTTACCGTCCTGAAAAAGTTGCTCACCGTCGCCGGCGTGAACCCCGACAGAGTGCATTTCACTTGGGTGTCGGCGTCGGAAGGGGCGCGATTTGCACAGGTGGTCACTGAGGTTACAGATAAGGTGCGCGCCCTTGGGCCGAGCGAGTATAAATTGCAGCGGGGAGGCGACAAGGCATGAGCATGGATAATCAAGCCCAGAAAGCCAAAGACAGCGCAAAAAAACTGCTTGCGGACGGCACTGTAAAGACGGTGATAGGTTACGCGGACGAGGGCGTGGACGGCCTCTGTGTGCCGGTGTTCATAACCGACGTAAAAGACGCCGATAGGCTTGTGTGGACTCGCCGCTCTGTTCCCAACTTGGCGAGTTATCTCATCGGGCGCAAGGAGAAGACGGCCATAATCGCGAAATCGTGCGATGTGCGCGCAATCGTCAACCTTGTGGTCGAGAATCAGGTCAAGCGCGACGACGTGTATATCATAGGCATGGACTGCCCGGGCATGACCGACCCAACGGGCGCGGTTTTGCACGCTTGCAAGGATTGCCGCGTGAACACCCCGCCGGTTTTTGACGAACGGATAGAAAACGCCGACGTGAAACCCGTCGCAACGCCAGATAGCAAAAACGCCGAAAGGGGTCTTGACGAAAACCTCGCGCGCTTTACCAAAGAGATGGAAAAGTGCATTCTTTGCTTTTCCTGTCGGCAGGCCTGTTATGGTTGCTATTGCCAAACCTGTTTTATGGACAGGGGCGTACCGGACTGGCATCCCGAAAGCCCCGACATGGGCGCCAAGATGCTTTACCACTTGGGACGGGCCATGCACTTAGCTGGGCGTTGCGTGGAGTGCGGAGCCTGTGAAAACGCCTGTGCATCCGGCGTGGACGTGCGCTACCTCATCCGCGAAGTGACGGGTTTTGTAAACGAGCTTTACGGATATGACGCCGGGTTATCCTTAGATGAAGAGTCCGCCATGCTCACGTACAAACCAGACGACAGGGAAGTGGGCTTTTTGGGAGGTGAAACACATGCCTGATGTAATCAAAAAAGAGATTATGAGGAAGCTCCTGACGAAGCTCGCCGAGGGTGGCGTATTGGTGGGGCCTGTGGACACCGGCAAAGTGGTGGAATACAAAAAAACCGACGCCGACGCTACGCTTATGGACGACCGCGTCTCCTACAAGTCCCCCAAGGAGTTTTACTTTCCGCAGACGGAAAAACTGCTCACGTTCTCAGGAGATGAGGCCGTCGAGAACATCGACGTGCCGCCTACGGTCATCTTTGGCGCCAAGTCCTGTGACTTGGAGGCGCTACGGGTGATGAGCGCGGTATTCATGGAAGGTCGTTACGCCGACCCCTTCTTTGAGCGCCACATGGAGAAAAACATCATCATCGGGGTGGGTTGTAAAGCGAAGAAACCCGGCTGTTTTTGTGATGAACTCGGGCTTGATATGGAGTTTTCGGATTTTTGCGATATTCTGCTGACCGATACGGGCGACGCTTACAAGGTCGAACATCTCTCCGAGAAAGGGAAAAGCGCGCTTTCAAAGTTGCCCGAGACCGCCGATGTGACATGCGACAATAAACGCACAGCCAAAAAACCGGAAGGTGATGCGATAGGGCTTTCCGCTGATTTGGAAGACGCGGAGCTTTTCAGCGCCGTAGACTGGAGCGAATTGACGGCCACTTGTCAGGGCTGCGGCATGTGTACCTATATATGCCCCACCTGCCACTGCTTCGAGTTCAAAGACGTGTTAAAAGACGGCGATATTGAACGCTATCGCTGTTGGGACAGTTGCATCTACCCCAAGTTCACCCTGCACGCCTCCGGGCACAACCCCAGAGCCAGCCGGGCCGACAGATACCGCCAGCGCGTGTTGCACAAGTATCTTTATGTGAAAAAGAACACCGGTTTCGCCGCCTGCACAGGCTGTGGTCGTTGTCTGCGAAGCTGTCCGGTGGGCGTGAATATCAAAAACGTGGCGAAAGCCGTTATGGAGGCGGTGGCCAAATGAGCAAGACGGAAAATCCATATCTCCCCATGAAGGCGCGCATACAAAAGATAATCCAGGAGACCACCTCGCCCGAGCTCGACGTGAAGACCTACCGCCTGAGTTTTGAGGACGGGAGCGCCTTGGAGTTTATGCCCGGTCAATTTGTGGAGTTCAGCTTGCCGGGCATCGGCGAATGTCCCTTTGGCTTCGCGTCCTCCCCGCTGGACAAGGATTTCTTTGAGATAACCATCAAGCGTACCGGCAAGGTCACCGACAAAATTCACACCCTCAAAGAAGGCGATTTTGTGTGGATACGCGGGCCGTTTGGCAACACTTTTCCGGTGGAGAAGTTCGAGGGCAGCGACCTTCTGTTCATCGCCGGCGGCCTTGGGCTCGCGCCGTTGCGGCCCTTCATTCTGTACGCGCTTGACGACTCCAATCGCAAAAAGTATGGTAAGGTAGATATGCTCTTGGCCGCCCGCACGAGCAAAGATCATTGCTTCGCCTACGAGTACGACGAGTGGCGAACGAAGGGCGCTGGAGTGAGCCAGACCATCGACAACTCGGAGCAGGGTTGGAGAGGTCTTGTTGGCTTTCCTCATAACTTGGTAAAGGATATGCAGTTTGATTTTTCTAAGTTATACGCCTTTTTGTGTGGGCCGCCTATCATGATTAAATCCGTTCAGAAGTCGCTGATGGAGATGGGTATGCCTATCGATAGGCTCTACACCACACTTGAGATGCGTATGACCTGTGGCGTAGGCAAGTGCGGCAAGTGCAATATAGGGCGTCAGTATGTCTGTGTGGACGGGCCGGTGTTCTGTATGGCCGAGCTCGCCGAAATGCCGACCGAGTATTAAAAAAAGTGTTTTTGGATTTAACTGTTTAGATTCAACTATCTTAGTGAAAATGAGGTGTTTTTATGGCTTTTTTGTCTGATATTGAAATTGCGCAAAAAACGCAAATGAAGCCGATTTCTGAAATAGCGGCCGCCGTGGGCGTCGACGACAAGTACGTTGAAAATTACGGCAAGTACAAGGCCAAGGTCGACTACAAGTTGCTTGAGGATTTTAAGAATAAGCCCGACGGCAAGCTGATTTTGGTTACGGCTATCACTCCGACCCCGGCAGGCGAGGGCAAAACCACTACGACAGTCGGTTTGGCGGACGGACTTCGCAAAATAGGCAAAAAAGTTGTAGTGGCGCTCCGTGAGCCCTCCTTAGGGCCTGTCTTCGGGGTAAAAGGCGGCGCTGCCGGAGGCGGATACGCGCAGGTCGTCCCTATGGAGGACATCAACCTGCACTTCACGGGCGACTTTCACGCAATCGGCGCGGCTAATAACCTGCTGGCCGCAATGCTCGATAACCATATATTCCAGGGGAACGCGCTTGGCATAGACACGCGCCGCATCACATGGAGACGCGCGGTGGACATGAACGACCGTCAGCTGCGGTTTATTGCCGATGGGCTCGGCGGCAGAACCAACGGCGTTCCGCGTGAGGACGGATACGACATCACCGTGGCCTCTGAGGTTATGGCGGTTCTCTGTCTATCGAAAGACATCACGGATCTGAAAGCGCGCTGCTCGAGCATTATCGTCGGGTATGACAAGAACGAAAACCCCATAACCGCCGGACAACTCAACGCCGGAGGCGCTATGGCGGCTCTTCTTAAAGACGCCCTCAAGCCCAATCTTGTTCAGACTCTTGAGGGAACTCCGTCGTTCGTCCACGGCGGGCCTTTCGCTAATATAGCCCACGGTTGCAACTCCATCATAGCGACGCGCATGGCTCTCAAACTCGGCGATTATGCCGTGACGGAGGCTGGCTTCGGCGGCGACCTCGGCGCTGAGAAGTTCTTGGACATCAAGTGCCGCATGGCCAACTTGAAGCCAGCGGCGGTTGTGGTCGTTGCCACGGTACGCGCGCTGAAACATCACGGCGGCGTCGCAAAGGCCGACCTTGGCGTCCCGAACCTCGCGGCTTTGGAAAAGGGCTTGCCGAACCTTCTTCAGCACGTGGAGAACATGACAAAGGTGTACGGTTTGCCGACGGTTGTGGCGATAAACCGCTTCCCGACCGATGACGAGAGCGAACTGAAATTAATCGAAGACAAGTGCAAGGCGCTTGGCGTCAACGTGGCGCTGAGCGAAGTGTGGGGCAAGGGCGGAGACGGCGGCATAGAGCTTGCCAAGGAGATAGTCAGACTCTGCGACCAGCCCAACAATTTCAACCAGTCCTATCCGCTCGAGGCAAGCATCGAGGAAAAGCTGAGCGCGATAGTCAAAAAGGTGTATCACGGCGATTCCGTGGAGCTTACGGCGGGCGCGCGCAAGCAGTTGGAGCAGTTAGAGAAGCTCGGCTTCGGCAAACTGCCGATATGTATCGCCAAGACGCAGTACAGTTTCTCCGACGACCCGACGCTTCTTGGCGCGCCCAAGGGCTTTAGAGTGACCGTGCGTAACCTGAAAGTCTCCGCTGGAGCAGGGTTTATCGTTGCGCTTACGGGCGACATCATGACCATGCCCGGTCTGCCTAAGATACCGGCGGCTGAGAAAATCGACGTGGACGCCTCCGGCAAGATCTCCGGATTGTTCTAAGTCATGGCGGAAACAACGGAATTTTCGGGACTGAGCTGTCGGGATTTTGTGGAGGTTTTGGCGTCGAAGGAACCTGTCCCGGGCGGCGGCGGCGCGGCGGCGCTGGTAGGGGCCATAGGTATGGCGCTCGGCAATATGGTGGGTAGCTTGACGCTCGGCAAGAAGAAATACGCCGACGTGCAGGACGACATCACGGCCCTCAAGGAAAAGGCCGACGCCATACAGGACGATCTCTTGGCTCTTATGCAAAGAGACGCCGAGGTCTTCAGGCCTCTTTCAAAGGCATACGGAATGCCGTTTGAGACCGAGGACGAGCGCGACGCTAAAAATCGCGTTATGGCCGAGGTGTTGAAGGATTGTTGCGCCGTGCCGCTTGAGATAATGAAGAAATGTTGCGAAGCCATCGACCTGATTAAGGGATTTGCGGACAAGGGCGCGGCTATCGCCATAAGCGACGCCGGCTGCGGCGTTATCGCCTGCAAAGCGGCTTTGCAGGCGGCTTCCCTTAATGTCTTTATAAACACAAAATCCATGGCAGACCGTAAGCTCGCGGAGGAGAACAACAAACTCGCTAATGATATGTTGGCCTCTTACACGAAGCTGGCGGACGAGATTTTTGATTCTGTCGCGGCGAGGTTTCAATAATTTTACGGGCGGCAATTTTGGCCGCCCGTTTTTTCGTGGACGCGGGCGACCGAGGTTGGTCGCCCATGCTGAAAGGGGTGATATGAATGGCTAAACTGTTGGAGGGAAAGGCCGTCGTTTCCGCGCTGAAAGTCGCTCAACAGGCGGCGGTGGCCGAACTGGCAGGGAAGGGCGTAACGCCTACGCTCGGCATTATACGCGTAGGCGAACGAGAGGACGACATCGCCTACGAGCGCGGCGCCACTAAGCGCTGCGAATCGGTCGGTGTGGCTGTCAAGCAGTTTTTAATGCCCGCCGCGGCGACGCAGAAAGAACTTTTGGAACTTATAAGCGTAATCAACAACGACGCCTCAATTCATGGCGTGCTTCTGTTTCGTCCTCTCCCCAAGCAGATGGACGAGAGCGTGATTTGCAATGCCCTCAGCCCCGAGAAGGACATCGACGGAATAACAGACGGCTCTATGGCCGGAGTTTTCACCGACAGGCGCAAGGGTTTCGCGCCATGTACGGCGCAGGCCTGTATGGCCATTCTCGACCATTTCGGAGTTGAACTCAAGGGAAAGAGAGTGACCGTTATAGGGCGAAGTTTGGTCATAGGAAAGCCCGTGGCGATGATGTTGATGGCCAAGAACGCTACCGTCACCATATGCCACACAAAGACAGTCGACATGCCGGCCGTCTGCCGCGAAGCGGAAGTTTTGATAGTGGCGGCGGGGCGCGCCAAAGTGGTCGATAAGAGCTATTTTTCGCCGGGACAGACCGTTATCGACGTAGGCATCAACGTGGACGAGGGCGGCAACCTGTGCGGCGACGTGAATTTTGAGCAGGCCGAGCCTATCGTAGGAGCCAT
>BNVG01000022.1 GCA_025997935.1 Synergistales bacterium
AGACTGTAAACTAACCGCACGAGCGAAAAATGGGGGGCGCTTAATATTAACAATCTCATGGATCTTGTGGTATCCAATCAAAAACTGAGCGATGATTTTTACCTGATGACCGTATCTAAACATTTTGACCCCGAAAGAGAGCCCTTGCCGCGCATGGGGCAGTTTTTCATGGTGCGCGCCTGGGAAGATTATCCACTCTTGTCCAGGCCCTTGAGCATCTACGACTCTGTTACGCGCGGACACCAAACGGAGGCGTCTTTTCTTTACAGTATAGTCGGCAAGGGCACGGAAATTTTTGGCGCGCTGAAAAGCGGCGATAGCATTTCAATCGGCCGTGCCTTGGGCAACGCCTTTCCTCTCCTCAATGGGAAAGTGGCGCTTGTCGGCGGCGGAGCCGGGATAGCGCCTCTGCATCTGGCCGCCCTAAGCCTCAAAAAAACGGCGCTGTTGTCGATACATACCTCGGGTTCAGAAACGAATCTGTCCTGACCTCTGAATATTCTAAAATCAGCGACAAACTCATTATCGACGTAGGCGGCTTCGTCACGGACAGGATAGACCCCTCCGGTTACGACTGCGTGATGACTTGCGGGCCCGACCAGATGATGCGGGAGCTTTACAGAAAATGCAAAGCAAGCAAGACAAAGCTCTACGTATCCTTAGAAAGCCGTATGGCCTGCGGATTTGGCGTATGCCTTGCCTGTACGTGCGACACTAAAGGAGAGGACGGCGCGCCCGTCAGAAAAAGGGTTTGCGCGGACGGGCCTGTTTTTTCAGCGGAGGAGGTGTATGAAGCGTGAGTGAATTCAATATAAATTTATCGGTCGATTTTGCTGGCGTTGCGATGAAAAACCCCATAGCGCTGGCGAGCGGCGCATGCGGTTTTGGCAGGGAGCTCAGCGACTATTTTGACGTCTCACGCCTCGGCGCTATCATCTCCAAGGGCTTGACCCTGAACGAGCGTAGCGGCAACGAAGGAGTTCGGGTATGGGAGACGGAAAGCGGCCTGATGAACAGTATCGGTCTCGAAAACCCCGGCGTCAGAGGCTTTATAGAGCGCGAGCTCACGCACTTTAACTCGTTAAGGCTTGCCCATATAGTGAACCTCGGAGGGCACAGCTTAGACGACTATCTCGAGGGCGCGTCGCTTCTGAATGACGCTGATATAGACATATTAGAGCTGAATATCTCCTGCCCGAACGTGAAAGAGGGCGGCATGAACTTCGGCGTGAAGACCTGCGTGGCGCGCGGCGTCGTCAAGGCCGTGCGCGGAGTATGCAAACATAAACTCATGGTCAAACTGTCACCCAACGCCGAGGACATCGTGTCGCTCGCGCTTGCCTGCGAGGAGGAAGGCGCGGACGGAATATCCCTGACAAATACGTTTCTCGCCCTCGCTATAGATATAGAGAAACGAAAGCCCGTTTTTGAAAACGTCTACGCCGGGCTCTCGGGCCCAGCGATAAAACCCATATCCCTTCGCATGACGCGTCAGGTCGCCGGCGCTGTGAAAATTCCGGTGATGGGCGTTGGCGGAATATCAAACTGGCGTGACGCCGTGGAGTTTATTATGGCCGGAGCCAGGGCTGTCCAGATTGGCACGGCGACGCTTGTAAGGCCGGACGCGTCGATTGAAATCCTGAACGGCTTGCGTAATTTTATGGTACGTGAGAAAATTACGGACATTAGGGAAATCTGTGGGGTTGTCTGAGTCAATGTACGGGTGGCGGCATGCCGCCTTGAATCTCGAGGAGGTGTTGAACCGATGCCGTTGATAATATTGATATGCGCGACGATGTTTTTCTTTGGTTTGTACGCTTGGGCGCAGAGCGGGGCTACACTGTTGGAGTTGCGTAAAGCAAAAAAACAGCAGGCCGCCAGAATGACCCCGGCCGCGCGCGCGGCTATGACATTTTTAGAATCGGACGATATGGACGATTTCGACGTACAGAAGAGCGCCGACAAAAAAGATAGGGCGGGAGAAAAAGATCCGCTTATAGCCATACGCGAACTCGAAACGTCTTTTGACAGAAGGCTGAGATCCTGTGTCAAAGTCCTCGGTACTTTGATAGTATGCGTCTGGGGCTTTGCGATTCTCACATTTGTCTTAGACGCTTTCAACATAGACTGGATGAGTAAAGTTCACTTCTCGGCGGCGCGTTTTTGGGATTCGCAGGGGGCGGTATATAACGCGCAAGGCAAGGATACTATGGTAAAGCAAAATATCTTCCTGCGCGGTCTCAACTGGAATAGAAGCAGACAGCAATAAACGGCAAAGCCCGGCGTTCAAGAGCGCCGGGCTTTTTTATTTTTTACGAGATTTATTTATATGAGACAAAAAAAGCCAACCCTGCCACAGCCCGAAAAACGCGAACGCCGGGGCTACCGCAACCCTCACAATATAAGGAGCCTCTTTGTCGTTGAGCCACCCCGCCACGCAGACCCCCGCGAAGATATATCCGCCGACCAGCAACCCGAGGGACAGCACCTGCCCGAACAATATGACGTCCCGCCAGTCTCTGCCCGTCGGCGGTTTGAGCAAACTACGACGCCTTCAATAGTTCTTCTTGTTCGATCTTGCGCGCGCGCGTGGCTTCTAAAATATCGCGGCGTTCAGCGCCCGCGATGGCTATGCGCGCCAAAAGTTCGCTGTGCTCTTCCTGACGCTCGCGGCTCATGCGCTCTACGGCTAATTTTTTATCTCTGGCCTCGCGCATCTCCTGAGACTTTTTGACCATCTCGTTGTGGCGATCCATCATTTTCTGGGTCGTCTCAGCTGTGGCTTCAAAAGCCTCGTTGACCTTCTCAAGGGCGGCGTCACGCTGTTCTTCCGTAATAGATTTACTGTTGCGAAGTCTGTATCTCTCGGCAAAGTCGCTGATAACGTTCGCCGCGGCGTTTCCTATCCCGTTAATACCCATCTGTGAAATCCCCCCTTATTTGCTGAAATTCCCAAACCGCGCGTAAAAAATATATTATCAATACTTATCTGCGTATTATACCGCGATTTTAGAGCGCGTCAATCTTGAAACGTGAACGACATATTGTGAAAATAAACAATAAAAACTTTAATTTTTACAGGTCCGGTAGTACAATTACCTAAGTACATTATGCGGCGCGCTTGATTCGCGCGCGGCAAAACAAAGAGGGGGTACTTTATTTATGGCAACAAAACATTGGAAGACAATGGACGGAAACACGGCGGTGGCTCACGTCGCCTACGCGTTTACCGAGGTTGCGGCTATTTTTCCAATAACTCCGTCATCGACGATGCCAGAGATGATTGACGAATGGGCCGCCACTGAGAAGCGCAAAAACATATTCGGGGAGACCGTCAAGGTTACGGAGCTCCAGTCCGAGGGCGGAGCCGCCGGAGCGGTACATGGCGCACTTTCCGCGGGCGCTTTGGCCAGCACCTTCACCGCCTCTCAAGGACTTCTCCTCATGCTGCCAAACATGTACAAAATATCAGGAGAGCTTATGCCGGGCGTTTTTCACGTCTCGGCCCGCGCCGTAGCAGGACACGCTCTATCCATCTTCGGCGACCACAGCGACGTGATGTCCGCCCGCATGACCGGCTTCGCTATGCTGGCCTCAGGCAGTGTGCAGGAGGCGATGGACATAACGGCGGTAGCGCACTTGGCCGCCATCAAGTCCAGCATTCCTTTCCTCAACTTCTTTGACGGTTTCCGCACATCACACGAGGTTCAGAAAATCGACGCCCTCCAGTACGACGACCTCGCAAAGCTGGTCGACTATGACGCCATCGACGCTTTCCGCGACCGCGCCATGCGCCCGGAGAACCCATATCATAAAGGCACAGCCCAGAACCCGGACATTTTCTTCCAGGCCAAAGAAGCGGCCGCTCCCTTCTACGTAGACATCCCCGATATAGTCGAAAACTATATGGGCGAGATAAAAAAGCTCACCGGGCGCGAGTATCACCCGTTTGACTACTACGGGCACCCGGAGGCTACGCGCGTCGTCGTGGCTATCGGCTCCGCCTGTCAGGCTATCGAGGAGACTGTGGACTACCTGAACGCCCGCGGTGAGAAGGTGGGCGTCATTGAGGTTCACCTCTATCGCCCATTCTCACCCAAATATTTCTTCCGCGTACTGCCCTCCACCGTGGAGGCCATCGCGGTTCTCGATCGCTGCAAAGAGCCGGGTTCTCTCGGCGAGCCGCTCTATGAGGACATTCGCACGTTGTTCTTTGAGAAGGGTTGCAACGCGCCTAAGGTAGTCGGCGGGCGTTATGGTCTTGGCTCTAAAGACACCACCCCGTCTCATATCAAGACCGTTTTCGACAACCTGAAGCTCTACGAGCCGCGCGACCATTTTACAATCAGCATCGTAGACGACGTAAGCGACACGTCCCTGCCAGTGAAGGAGCATATCGTGGCCGCGCCGGAGGGTACGGTTTGCTGCAAGTTCTGGGGGCTCGGCTCCGACGGCACAGTCGGCGCGAACAAGAACTCCATCAAGATAATCGGCGACCATACGGATATGTACGCTCAGGGATACTTCTCTTACGACTCCAAGAAATCCGGCGGTATCACGGTTTCTCACCTCCGCTTCGGCAAAACCCCGATAAAGTCCACTTATCTCATCGACTCGGCTGACTTTATAGCATGTCATAAGCAGGAATATGTTCACCAGTACAACGTTTTGGCCGGCATAAAGAAGGGCGGCACGTTCCTTCTGAACACCCAATGGACGACTCTCGAACAATTGGAAGAGCATCTTCCCTCGAGCCTGAAGCGCGCACTGGCCGCGTACGAGTGCAAGTTCTACGTCATTAACGCCGTGGATGAAGCCACTAAATTAGGTCTCGGCAACCGCACAAACACCATAATGCAGTCCGCCTTTTTCAAACTTGCAAACGTCATTCCCTTAGAGGACGCCGTGAAGTATATGAAGGACGCCATTGAGCACAGCTACGGCAAGAAGGGCGAAAAGATAATCAAGATGAACAACGACGCCGTTGACGCCGGGCATCAATATCTTGCCGAGATAAAGGTTCCGGCCTCCTGGGCCACGGTCGCCGACAAGACTGTCGTCAAAGTCGGTCTGCCCTCCGAGATTCCCGATTTTGTCGAGAACGTCTGCATGGTCGTCAACGCTCAGGACGGCGACAGCCTGCCCGTCAGTGCGTTTGTCGGGCACGAGGACGGGAGTTTCCCGTCCGGGACATCAGCTTTCGAGAAACGAGGCGTGGCCGTCAACGTCCCGGAGTGGAAGAGCGACAAGTGCATTCAGTGCAACCAGTGCGCTATGGTCTGTCCTCACGCGGCAATCCGTCCGTTCCTTTTGGACGCCGAAGAGGAAAGCGCGGCAGGGGCAGGCTTCGGCGTTGCCGAGCCCAAGGCTAAGGCGTTGAAGGATCTGGGCTACAAGTATAAAATGCAGGTCGATGTGCTGGACTGCATGGGCTGTGGCAACTGCGCGGACATCTGCCCCGTCAGCGCCCTCGAGATGAAGCCGATAGCCACTCAGGACGCGGAGATTCCTAACTGGACTCACGCCATGGAGAACATCGCTGACAAGGACAACGCCGGAAACAAGTTTACGGTGCAGGGAAGCCAGTTCCAACGGCCGTTGCTTGAGTTCAGCGGCGCTTGCGCGGGGTGCGGTGAGACGCCTTACGCGAAATTGGTCACTCAGCTCTTCGGCGACCGCATGATGGTGGCGAACGCCACGGGTTGCTCCTCTATCTGGGGCGGCTCCGCTCCGAGTATGCCTTACACCACAAACGCTAAAGGTCAGGGCCCGGCCTGGGGTAACTCGCTCTTTGAGGACAACGCGGAATACGGCTTCGGCATGAAGCTCTCTATCAACGTCAAGGTGGGCTATCTTGTGAGCGCTGTCGAGGCTCTCCTGAAGCTCAGCATTCCGCAGCCCGCCAAGGACGTTTTGAAGGAGTGGCTCGACAACCATAACGACGGGGAGAAGTCCAAAGTCGCCGCCGCTAAGGTCGAGGAGCTGCTCGCCAAGGTATTCTGCTTTGGCGGCGATTGCGATTGTAGCTGTGACTGCGATTGCAAGGCCGAGGCCATACCTCACTTTGAGCAGATTCTGAAATACGCCGACTACTTGGTCAAGAAGTCTATATGGATATTCGGCGGAGACGGCTGGGCTTACGACATCGGTTACGGTGGCCTCGACCACGTTCTCGGAAGCGGGGAGGACATCAATGTTCTGGTCATGGATACGGAGGTCTACTCCAACACCGGCGGCCAGTCGTCCAAGTCCACGCCTACGGCGGCCATAGCGAAGTTCGCCGCCAGCGGCAAACGCGTCCGTAAAAAGGACTTGGGGCGCATGGCCATGACCTACGGATACGTCTACGTGGCTCAGGTGGCTATGGGCGCGGACAAGAACCAGTTGCTCAAGGCTCTGGCCGAGGCCGAGGCTCACCACGGCCCGTCTTTGGTCATCGCCTACGCGCCCTGCATCAACCACGGCATAAAGGCAGGTATGGGCAAGACGCAGGAGCAGACCAAGAAGGCCGTCGAGGCGGGCTACTGGCATACATATCGCTATAACCCGGCCCTGATTGACGAGGGCAAGAATCCGTTCACGCTCGACTCCAAGGCTCCTACCGCCAGCTTCAAGGACTTCCTGCTGGGAGAGGTTCGTTATACCTCTTTGGCGCAGGGCTTCCCGGAGATAGCCGACAGCCTCTTCGAGCAAGCCGAGAAAGAGGCGAAGCTGCGCTACAACACCTACAAGGCGTTGGCCGAAGCGGGAGCTGAAGCTATAAAGGCGTAAGATAGTAGGGGGCGACCACCCTCGGTCGCCCGTTTTCGCGAAACATAAAAATTCGCGCCTCCCTTGATTTGAGAAGGCGCGAATTTTTATACCTTAATAGCTAATTTTACTTCATCACCGACGGAAGCCAGACGCTCATGGCCGGGAAAGCGATAGTCAGGACAAGGAAGAAGAGCATCAGAATGACAGACGTAATTCACTCAGGGCAAACGCATCAACCCCAACATTAACTCAATGAGTAAAGTGACCCCATCTGTCAAAACCATTATGCGACAGATTTAAGAAAAATAGTCCCTGCCTCGCCTGATGAGCGGGAAAACAATCGCGACTACTTGACTATATATCAAAATAACGATATTATATTGGCGTATTAACGATACGAGGAGGAATTGATATGCCTACAATTAGAAAAAGTGCGGATTTACGGAATTCTTATGGTGAAATATCTGAGTTTTGCCATAGGAATAGAGAACCTATATTCATAACTAAGAATGGGAATGGGGATCTTGCAGTCATGAGTATAGAAACATATGAAGAGCTTGCAGGTAAAAGAGAATTATATAGTTTGTTGCAAGCGGGGGTTGAGGATATAAAAAGAGGAAATGTACTGACCGAAGATGAAATGGACAGAAGTTTGGATATAATGTAGGAAATTATGTATCAGCTAAGATTTTCCGGAGCCTTCCGTGATGATGTCAGCGCGGCGGTAAAATATATCAAGAACACGCTTCAGGCTCCTGTTGCGGCGGGAAGACTTAAAAATGAAGTCAAGAAAACATATAAAGCGCTAAAGGAAACGCCGTTAATATATCCTTTGGCGCATGATGAATATCTGGCCACTTTGGGGTTTAGATTTGTAATGGTAAAAAACTATATGTTGTTTTTATCGTTGAGACTGAATTGAACCAGATTTATATTGCAAGATTCTTGTTTGGCCGCAGAGATTGGGTTAAAAACGCCGGACTTTCGCCCGGCGCTTTTTAGTAAGCAAAAATTTTGCGGTTTACGCTTTTTACTTCATCACCGACGGAAGCCAGACGCTCATGGCCGGGAAAGCGATAGTCAGGACAAGGAAGAAGAGCATCAGAATGACGAACGGCCAGACGCCCGTTATTACGTCCCGCATCGTTATGTCGTCCCGCAAGCCGTTGATTACGTAGAGATTCATACCCACTGGCGGCGTCACCAAGGCCATCGTCATGTTCACGGTCAGGATTATGCCGTACCATATAGGGTCGATATGCAAAACTATCAATAGAGGGGCGACTAACGGCATGGTCAAAAGTATAACGGAGACGGTCTCCAAGATGCAGCCGAGGACGATCATCAGCGCGTTCATAGCTAAGATGAACATCAAGGGCGTAAGGTTATAGGAAATAACCAAGGCCGTCAGTTTCTGCGGAATCTCAAGCATGGTCATAACCCGCCCGAACAGAATAGCGCCCGCAACGACCATCGCTATCATGCAACTTGTCCCGACGGATCTAAGACATATTTGTGGCAAGTCCCTGAGGCGTATGGTGCGGTAGATAACAAGCGTAACAAAAAGGCTGTACACAAGACCCACGGCGGCGGCCTCCGTAGGTGTAAAGACGCCCGAGTATATTCCGCCCACTATCAGGAAAGGCAACATTATGCCCCAGAAGTTCTTTATGGTTATATCAAAGCGCTCTTTCCATGAGGTTTTAGGCATGGGAGTGTAGCCGCCCCTTTTGCTTTTCCAGACCGCGAAGACTATGAACACGGTGGTTAAAACAAGCCCCGGAACTACGCCGGCGATAAAGAGTTTACCCACGGACACTTCCGTAATTGAACCGTAGAGAATCATGGGAATGCTTGGCGGAATCAGTATGCCGAGAGTGCCTCCCGCCGCCAAAAGTCCCAATGTGAAACGCTTCTCGTATCCGCGCTCCGTCATGGCGGGGTAAGCCACCATTCCGATTGTCGCGGCCGTCGCGGCTCCGCTTCCCGTGATAGCCGCGAAGAAAGCGCAGGCAAGGATAGTGGCTATGGCCAGACCGCCGGGCAAATGCCTCACCCAGGCGTTCATGACATCGAACAGGTCGTCTCCTATATGTCCGTCTAAAAGCACTTGACTCATCAGAATATAAAGAGGTATGGCTATCAGGACAAAGCTGTCCATAGACGTAAAAATAGTGTTGCCGACGATTTTTAGCGGGATGGCGTACTGCAGAATCAAAACTATCGAAGTCAGGCCCAGAGAAAACGCCACCGGCAACCCCAGCATCAACACAAAGAGAAGTAGCAGGATAACCCATAAAAAACCGCTCATTGCTTGTCACCCCCGTGAGTTAATGCCTGCGCCCTGTCGGCGATAATGAAAGCGAACTGAAACGTCAGGAGCGCAAACCCCAAGAGAAGAGAACACTGAGGTATCCACATCGGAACGCGCAAAAGCGTCGCGGAGACTTTGTGATACTTGAACGAGCTTGCCATAATTTCCCAAGCCTGCCAGGTTACCACGGCGCAGAACGCCATTCCGGCTACGCTTGTCACAATATCCAAGAAGAGTTGAGCTTTGCGCGGAAGGCGGTCAAAAACAAGGTCTATCCTGACATGCTTCCCCTGCATAAGCGTGTAGGCGCTACCGGCCAGCATCGTCCACATAAAGATGTACCCGGAGGTCTCCTGCGCCCATATAGTGGGCGAATCAAGGAAATAGCGGCATACAACCTCGTAGGACAATATTAGCCCCATCGTTAAAATGCCGAGGCCGCAAATATAGCCGATGAGCAAATTAAATTTCTCTACGAAAATCCTGATGTTTTTCATGATGTTCGAGTGTGGCGGTACTAATCTGCGCTGACGGCCAACTCGATAAGTTTTTTGCCAAGGTCGCCGGTCTTGGCCGCAAACGCGTCGCGCACTTTTTGAGTACCCTCCAAAAACGCCTTATGCTCGTCAGCGTTTAGCTCATAAATTTCGACTCCGGCGGCTTCGATCGCCTTCTGCGCCTCTATTTCAGAATCCGCTATGGCGCCCCTTATCCAGGCCTCGGCGTCCTTACCGGCTTTCATGACGGCATCCTTATCTTTCTCAGAAAGAGAATCCCACCATTCCAAGTTGCCCTGAACCACAAACTGAGCCGTGCTGTAGTTTGCCAAAGTCATGTACTTCTGGACTTCCTCGATTTTGCGCGATACGGCCGCAGGCATACCTGTAGTCGCGCCGTCCATTGTGCCGCGCTGAAGCGCCATGTACATCTCGGAAGAACTCATAACGGTCGGGGCCGCGCCGAGCGTCTGAAGCGTCTCCGCGTCGGAGCCGCTGAAGGAGCGCATGGTCAGACCTTTCATATCGTCGGGCTTTTTGATCGTGCGCTTGTTGTTGAAGAACTGGATATAACCGTAGTCAACCCAGAACAGGTTTTTCACACCCTTGGCCTCGCACTCTTTGTCTAATGCCTCCGCCACGCCAGCGTCAAGGAACTTCTTGATGGAGCTGAGGTCTTTGAAGATGAACGGCATATCGAAAACGTCGATAACCGGTATCATGCCCGACCATTTGTTCGTGGCCACAAGGCCCACTTCGACAAGGGCGTCCTGCAAAGCGTCGACTATCTCTGTATCCTTATAGAGCTGCGCCGAGTCGAAAATTTTACACGTCACCTCACCGCCGGAATACTCCGCCACTTTTTCGGCAAACAGTACAAGTCCCTTAGAGACGTGGTGAGAAGGCGGAAACTGATTTGACAGCTTAAACTCGCTCTTCGCCAAAGCGACGCCCGCATACGATAAAACAAACGCGGCAACCAACACTGCAAACACACCCAAATACTTCTTCATAACGAAACCCTCCTAATTTTAATATGGCGCAAAGATAACATATAACGGCAACGGTAATAATACATCATAAACAGCCGTTTTGACCCCGTGATTTAAGTCAGACAATTTTCCGCGCTACGCCGTCGCCCGCCGCCTGACAGGTATGATTGCCGCCAAGCTCTATTGGTTTCTCCGAAGCGTCGCCCGAGAGATACGACGACACCGCCGCGTCGATGGCCTTCGCGCCGGCGCTTTCGCCGATGTGGTCAAGCATCATCGACGCGCTTATGATGGCCGCCAATGGGTTGGCTTTGCCTGTCCCAACTATATCCGGCGCGGAACCGTGGACGGGCTCAAACATGGAGAGCTTGTCCCCGATGTTGCCGCCCGCGCCCAAGCCAAGGCCGCCCGTCAAAGCCGACAGAAGGTCGCTCACTATATCGCCGAAGAGGTTAGGGCACAAAATCACGCCATAGGCCGCCGGCGTCCGTGCGAGTTGGTAGCACATCGCGTCCACGTTTTGAATTTTGAGCGAAATCTCCTGATATTCCTCAGCCACTCTCTTTGTCTCCTCGTCCAAGAAGCCGTAGAGAAACGGAACGGCGTTGGCCTTGCTCGCCAATGTGACTTTATCCTCGCCGCGCTTTTTGGCCAAATCGAAAGCGTAGCGCGTCACGCGTTCTATCCCGGGCCTTGTAAGAGCGCCTATCTGCAAAGCGGCGGGAAACTCACATGAAAAATCAGCCTTCAAGTGTCCGGCTACGTCATAAAGTCCGCGCTTCGCCTCAAATGGAGCGTCAAAGCGGCCGTTTTCAGACACGGCGCCAATGCCCATATAAAAATCTTCGGTGTTCTCCCGCACAACGACAGAGTCTATTACCGAGCCGTCCTTCAACGGCACAGGGCAAGGCACGCTCTGAAAGCTCCGCGCCGGACGCAAGTTGATATACTGGTCAAAGTGAAAGCGCAGCGTCAGCAGTATCCCGCGCTCTAAGATGCCGGGCTTAACGGACGGGTCGCCCACAGCGCCCAAAAGCATCGCGTCGCATTTTCCCATTTCGTCAAGCGCGGAGGCGGGGAGGATTTCACCGGTTTTGTTGTAGTGAGCCGCTCCGAAAGGATATTTCACCCACTCGACTTTGAAGCTGTGGCGTTCGCCTGCCGCCTCTACGACTTTGACCGCCTCGGCGCTCACCTCGGGGCCGATTCCGTCTCCGGGTAAAAGCGCGATAGAGTAGTTTTTCATGAGTCACACCTAAGCGCTCTTGGCCTTGAGACGCTCGCGCACCCAGGGGACAAGGCCGCCTTTGTCTATAAGGTCACGCAAAAACTGCGGAAACGGACGCGCCGGCCAGGATTTTCCCTTGGTTTTGTCGGTGATTACGCCCTTTTCCAAATTGACCTCAACGGCGTCGCCTTTCTCTATCTCCTTTATCGCCTCGGGACACTCGAGAATCGGAAGGCCGACGTTTATGGCGTTACGGAAAAAAATCCTGGCGTAAGACGCCGCTATGACGCACGACACGCCCGCGCCCGCGATGGCGAGCGGCGCGTGCTCGCGGCTTGAGCCGCAACCGAAGTTGTTGCCGGCCACGATAATATCGCCTTTCTTCACGTCCTTCACAAAAGTCGCGTCGATGTCCTCCATGCAGTGGACGGCCAGCTCCGACGGTACGCTCGTGGAAAGGTAGCGCGCCGGTATAATGACGTCGGTGTCCACGTTGTCCCCGTATTTCCAGACAGAACCCTCAAGTATGGTTTGCATTTATATTCTCTTCCTTCCTCTTATATCTCTCTCGGGTCGGCGACGCGGCCAAGGATTGCGCTCGCCGCCGCCACGCTCGGGCCCGCCAGTATAATCTCGCTCTTTGGGCTACCCATGCGCCCGACGAAGTTGCGGTTGCTCGTGGAGACGCAGCGTTCGCCTCCGGCCAAAATCCCCATATACCCCCCAAGGCACGGCCCGCAAGTCGGCGTGCATACCACCGCCCCCGCCTCGGTCAAATCCCTTATATACCCCCTCTCAAGAGAGACGTTATAAACATTATAGGACGCAGGTATGACTATGAGCCTCACGCGGTCGTGAACCTTGCGCCCCTTGAGGATTTTCACGGCCTGCTCAATGTCGGACAGACGCCCGTTTGTGCAGGAGCCGATGAAAACCTGGTCTATTTGCATATCCTTGCAGTCTTTGGCCGCTCTGACGTTCTCGGGCAAGTGGGGGAGGGCCACAACGGGTTCTAGCTTATCCAAGTCTATTGTGACGGTCTTGGCGTACTTTGCGCCCTCGTCGGGGTAAGCCGGCGTGTATTTGCGCTTTGCGCGGGAGCTTACGTAGTTCAGTGTGGTTTCGTCCGGTACGAAAAGGCCGGTTTTTCCGCCGGCCTCTATGGCCATATTGGACATTGTCATGCGCCCGTCGAGCGGCAAGTCTGACAGCGCCTTACCATGAAACTCCAAAGCCATATAGCGCGCGCCTTCGACGCCGAGCTTGCCTATAACGGCCAAAATCAGATCCTTACCGCATACCCATTCCGAGAGTTTTCCGTCAAAATTGACTCGGCAGGTTTCGGGGACTCTCAGCCAAGTCTCGCCAAGCGCCCAGGCCGCCGCGAGGTCTGTTGAGCCTACGCCCGTGGCGAGAGCGCCGAGAGCGCCGCCCGTACAAGTATGGCTGTCCGCGCCCAATATTATCTCGCCCGGCAAAATATACCCCTGCTCCGGCAAAAACGCGTGCTCCACGCCCACGCGCCCAACCTCCCAAAAGAGCAGTTTCTGCTCGCGCGCGAAGTCGCGGCAAATCTTTGCCTGTTCCGCCGAAGCGATGTCCTTGTTCGGCGAGAAGTGGTCGAGCAAAACCGCGCAGCGCTCCGGGTCAAAAACATTCTTGGCCCCCATGTTCCTCATTTCCTTGATAGACGGCGGGGCCGTGATGTCATTAGCGAAAGCGAAATCCACGCTTACGCCGCAGATATTTCCGGCTTCGACCTTATCCTTGCTGTGAAGCGCGATTATAGCCTCCGCCATTGTGTAGTTGCTCATACCATAAAGCCCTCCTTAAAATGTTGAAAACTAAACCACAAAAAAGGGAACCCGAACATTTGTCCGGATTCCCGCTTTTCGTCTTTGTCCTCGTTTTTGACTTTGCAATGTCAAAAAACGCCGACCCACAAAAAGGGAATCCGCGCGCAAAGTCCGAGGAGGAGGAGAAGGCTGTAACTTAAATTAGCTCCGTGGTTAATAAACATGGGTCTTGTTTCGCTTATGTTCATAACACGCCTTCCTCCGTTTCCTTCAAAAAATAAATTAGTAAAACCTCAATCAACGATTCAGAATTGTAAAGCAAAGATGTGAGGACGTCAAGTAGTTATCGCTTTTCGCTGTCACCCGTCTTTGATAATGTCCTCCTACCAATCCGCGATCTATAGGGATTTAATCTATTAGAATCTTAGATTTGAAAAAGCGAAAAACCCGCTTGATTGCGGGTTTTTCGGATTGATTCGGATTGGTTTAGAGAAGGTAATGGAGCGGGAAACGGGGTTCGAACCCGCGACCTACGGCTTGGAAGGCCATCGCTCTACCAGTTGAGCTATTCCCGCAAAAACATTTCACCGCATCACTCGGCGTCCGAGCGGCTAACTGGTCGGGGCGAAAGGATTCGAACCTTCGACCCCCTGCTCCCAAAGCAGGTGCGCTAACCAGGCTGCGCTACGCCCCGTGATGTTACGCCTGAAACCAAACACAAAAACAATGGTGGAGCTGATGAGATTCGAACTCACGACCTCTTCCGTGCGAGGGAAGCGCGCTCCCAACTGCGCTACAGCCCCTTCTCAACAAACTTTCCAAACAAACTCGCACAAAACAACAAGAGGTATTCTATACGCGATAAGAACCCTTGTCAAGTCAGTAAATTTACAATTTAGGCAAGGAAACGCGATCAAAAGACCATCTCTTTATCAACCAAGCGGAGGGCTTTGTGATCGCGGAATGAAAATTCTACTTCGCGGGAATTTTCATTTCTTGAATGGCCTGAGCCAAGCGGCTGACGCCTTCCTCTATTACGTCCGGTTTGCTGAAGGTGTAGTTGATTCGCGCTGCGTGGACTCCGGCCTCGGGCCTCACGCAGAACGGCGCGCCGGGCAATATCGCTACTTTCTTGTCAAGCGCGCGTGTGGCCAATTCATTGCTGTCGATGGCGCCCGTTGAAAGCCAATAGAAGAACCCGCCCTGAGGTTTGACCCACGTAAACCCGAGGGGCGCGAGATGCTTCTGAAAACTCTTTTCCATGGCGTCACGTTTTTCGCGGTAGTTGCCGATGATGTTTGGAAGGTGGGAGTCCAGATAGCCCTTTCTACAGTATTCGTGCGTGAGTATCTGAGTTATCGGGCTGGAGCAAAGATCCGTGGTTTGCTTAAAGATGGTCATCTGGCGTACGATGTCCTTGTCTCCGCTTACCCAGCCGATACGCACTCCCGGCGACAGTACCTTGGAAAAGGAACCGGCGTATATGGTGTTCCCGGCCTTGTCGAATGAGAAAATAGACGGCAGATGGTCTCCGTCAAAACGGACATATCCGTAAGGGTCGTCCTCGAATATTGTAAGGTTCAGTTTCTCAGCTATCTCGACAAGCTCTTTGCGGCGCTCGATGGACATAGTAGCTCCGCCTGGGTTTTGGAAGTTCACGATTGTGTAGATGGCTTTGACCTTTTTCCCTTGTTTTCTGAGACCCTCGACGAGAGATGGAATCTCGGAGACGACCATGCCGTCGGCGTCCATGCGTACGGAGGCAAATTCCGCGCCGTGGTTGTGGAAGGCGTTTATGGCCGCCATATAAGTAGGGTCTTCCATAACTATAACGTCGCCCTTGTCAATGATAGCCCAGCCGAAGAGGTCTAACACCTGCTGCGATCCTGTTGTCAAGAGCATCTCATCCATGCCCACCTCGCGTCCCATGCGAGGAGCGGTCCATTTGGCCAAAAACTCACGCAGTGGGTTGTAGCCCTCGGTTGTGCCGTACTGCAAAAGTTGCGGACCCTGCGTCTTGAAAAGCTCAGCGCCCTCGGCAAACTGCTCCACCGGAAAAACCTCCGGGGCAGGCATACCGCCCGCAAAAGATATCATTCCTGGTCTGTTTATGACCTTGAGAAGTTCACGCACCGGAGATGGTATGGCGCTACCCGCCGCTGTGCTGAAAATCTGCTTCCAGTTGTTACCCATATTTATTCCCCCTCATATAGTCGCGGAAGACACGCAAGAACTCCCGCGTTCTGACTTAATTTTTTATATATTGCCACAAATAGCTCCTAAGTTAAACCAGCATTTGGGTTTAATTTAAGGGCGATTTTTCTGCTCGGTCTTTTGGGCGCGTTCTTGAAGGTGTTTCAGGCGGCGGTCTGTCGGGGGGTGAGAGTTGAAACCGCTGGGAGTTGTCTCGAAGCCATGAGTCTTGAAACTTTTCATGGCGTCGTAAAGTCCATACGGGCTGTACCCTACGGACGAAGCCAAATCGAGCCCGTAGTCGTCCGCTTCGACCTCCTGTTCGCGGCTGAATCCGCTCTCCGCTAATTGCATCCCAAGAGCCCCGGCAAGCTCCACCGCGCCTCCGGCTTTCCCCAAAAGAGCGCCGGCGACGCTCCAACCTACGTTACGCTTGACGCCGCTTTCATAGTGTCCCCGCTTGACATGCCCAATCTCGTGCCCCATTACCCCCGCTATTTCGTCGGGCGTGGACAGAATACGCATCAAACCTTCGGTCACGTGAACCGAAAAATTGTCGGATGATTTGAACTGCACCCACGCGTTTGGAGCTTCGTCCTTTTCATAAGTTATCGGGATAACTTTCATACCGGCGGCCGGCGCTATGCGAGCCCAGGCTTTTTCAACATCGGATTTGCTGATAGCGGCGTCGGCATTGTCGGTATGAAAAAGAACGGGAGATAAAAACATAAAAAGCAAAAAAAGCGCGAACAATTTTAGGCTCCGTGATATTTTTTTCATCGAGAAAAACCTCCTTCCCAATATTCAAACAGCCTCGACTTCCATGGATTCGATGGCCAGCTCCATGCCGCTCAATATGTCTACGTTGGTATTGCCGCAGTTCGGACAGATAAACACCATGCTTTCACAGTCGCTCGTCTTTCCGCAGGCCTTACACTTCAGGATAATGGGAAGCTCCATAATAGAAAGTTCGGCGTCCTCCATGACCGTGCCCTTGCCGGCTATGCCGAAAGCAAAGGCCAGCAACTCGGGATCCACCTGTCTCATGTGTCCCACCTTAATGATGACGCGTCTCACCTTGGCCCAGCCTGAAGAGGCGCATAAACTTTTTATTGTGTTAGTGACGGATTCCGCCAGTGATAGTTCGTGCATTGCCTCATTTCCTTTCGGAGCGGAAATATCTTATTCATAAAAGATTCTAACACGTTTTCTTGCGCGCGAACACGCTCGAGTATGAGAGTTTGGGTTATAATCAATAAACGCGGTAACTATAACGAGGGGGTTCTTCATTGGAACTTAATGAATTCAACACAGAATTAGAACAAGCCGAGGCCGAGCTTAAATGGTTAGAGGATATGACCATGCTTCAGAAAGAACTTGACGTTCTGGAAGAGCATGACCGCGAACTGTCAAGACGCGAGGAGGGTTTCGAGTCAGAGCGTCGGAGACTGACGAGGGCGCAGCGCGCTTTAGAATTCGGGGCTGATTACGCTTCTCTTGTATCGCTTCGCAAGGAACAAGAATCCGACAAACGCGCGCATTTAGATATTCAGCTTAAATTGCCGAATATGGAGGCCGGCGTCAGACGCGCTGACGAGGCTTTGCAGTTTGCCGTCACCGCCTACTTAGAAAAACAGTCCGAGCAGAAAACGACTCTCGAGCTTATCCACAAGGTAAGAGATTTGGATTTGAAACAAAAGGAAAAAGAAACGCCGATTTTCGACTGCCTTTCAGCCATCAAGGAGTTGACCGACTCTCTCAGGGAACAGCGCGCAAAACTTGAGGAGAACCAACTCACGCTTGAAAATATGCAAGTGCAGATGAGGGATATACAGAAGTTCCTTCAGCGCAATTCGGTCGACGAGTGGCTTCTTGAGCAATTGGCCGGCATAAGGGCGCGTTTTGACGCGCTTGCAGCCGCGCTTCAAAAGCGGACGCGGCTTAATGACGAGCGCGCAAGGATTGAAAAACAAAAACAGGATACTCAGACATTTTTGGACGATCAAAGCGCCCTTTACGAGACGGTCAAGACTAAGTTTACGTCTCTCGATGGAGCTATCCGCAAACTACGCGCCGCGCGCGACGAAACTCTCGGCGCTAAAGGCTTGTCCGAGTGGAAAAACGACCTCGCCGCGATCGAGATCAGACGGTCGCGCATTGAAGATGTAGAAAATACCCTTAAAATCCGCGCTGAATGTCTTGAAGAACGCCAAAAAATCAAAGAAAGAACGGCTGTCATTGAGTTGCTCCGGAGGGAAAAGGCTCAGAAATTAGCCAAGCAGAAGTACGATACAGATGCGTTCGAGAAAGAAAAACGAAATCTTGATATACAGACGGAATTGCTGAGACGCATAAAAGAATTAGAGAGCGCGCGTCACTCACTGAAAGAGGGTGAACCTTGCCCCCTTTGCGGTTCTGTCAGTCACCCTTATGTCGAAGGCGATATTCCAGGAGATGACGAGGTTCGTTCAGCCTTGCTTCACGCTGAGGAGGATCTGAAAAACGCGCGCGCTCAAGAGCGCGAAGTATCGGACGAGGTAAGCGCTCTCGACCGCGAGATAATCTCGCTCGGAGAGGAAGACTCCGAGCTGAGAACGAGAGTGCATGCGCTCGAGTCGCGGTTGGCTGAAAAAATATCCGAACTTGAGCTGACCATATCAACAAACGAAGACCCGATGACAGCCATCAGAAGCCGAAAGCAAAAAACCGAGGATGCGCTACAAAAAACGCGCATAGCCGTAGAGCGCGCCGATAAAATCGACAAAGAGTTGCGGACGGCGCAGGAAGACCTTGAAAGCGTACGAAATGAGAGAGATAATCTCGCCCGCTCTCAGCAAGAGATGGAATTTACGAAAGAGTCCGTTCTGTTGGAGTGGAAGCGAGTCAATCAGGATATTCACGTCCACGGGGAAGACCTGAGGAATATCAGGATGGATCTTATTCATCAAATATCCCCCTTGGGTTTCCGCAACCTTCCTGACGAACAACCGGAGCACGTTTTGCTCGCCTTAGAGGAGCGCTCGCAGAAATGGCAGGAGTTGCACCGCAAGAGATTGGAGCTTGAAAAACAAATGGCGATTCAGGAAAGCGCTCTTCATCAGGCCAGAAGCTCTTTTGACTCAATGAATCTTGAACTGAAAGACAAAAACGACGCCCTCAAAAAGCTGAAGTCCGAAAAAGAAGCCCTCAGACAACAAAGAGTAAGCCTGTTTGAGGACAAAAATCCTGATGAGGAAGAGGTGGCTCGAAACCGCGCCGTGAGCGAGGCTATGAGACAGGCCGATACGAAACGAGAAAAACGGGACTTGGTTCTCAAAGAGTTTAATGGTATGACCTCTCGCTTGGATGACTTGGGGCGCTCTATTCATATACGTTCCGACAGCCTGCAAAAGATGAATATTTCCTTCGGAAGACGCCTCATAGCAGGAGATTTTAAGAATGAAGACGCTTATTTGTCATCGTGCCTGAGCGAACCTGAGCGCAAGGCGCTTCAAGAACACGCTGGCGTACTTGTCGCCGAGCGCGCCGAGCTTGACGCCAAACGCTCCGACACAAAATTCGCGCTTGAGGAGCTTCGCCGAAAAAAACCGGCGGGCAATTCTCCAAACCCCACTGATTTAATAGAATCACTCTACATAGCCCGAGCCAAACGGGACAGGCTTAAAAGCAGCGCCGAAAACGCGAAGATAACCGATGAACGCGCTATATGACAGCATCTCGCATGGTTTGTCGCCTGTGTCGGTATGGGTGGTGGGGTTTGGCAACGAGTATCGCGAGGATGACGGCGCCGGGGTGATATTGGCGTCTCGTATTTATGAATTCCTGCGCGAAGATAGGGGAGTGGACGCGAATCTATGCCTTGAACATCAATTGCTTCCGGAGTTGGTTTCGGAGATGACGGCGGCGGACTTGGTGATTTTTTGCGACGCTGATACGGCTGTCTATGAAGACGGGTTCTGCATAAGGGAAATTTTCCCTGACTCTCGTTTGGACGGATTCAATATACATTCTATGGGGCCGGAATGGCTTTTGGCTTTAGCGAAGAGAACCGGAGCGGACAAGCCAAAAAAAGCTTTGCTCGCGACGGTGTCTGGCGAGCGCTTTGATTTTTCGGAAAACGTGACGCCCGTTTGTCTCGCTCGCATTGATAAAGCCTTGAATAGCTTTCGGTTCCTGTGGTATGATGAAAACAATGATAAAAATAATCGATAAAATCGTTACGGATAATCTTGAATGTATGCTTCGTGGAGTAGCGCAGGTTTCCTCGTGTCGCTCTTCTTCTGCGGGCGGCGCGTCTTTGTTGTTATCTACGGGGACTTGCGAGCCGTCGGAAAATTGGGCGTTTGTCCCGTTTCGTTCCATATCGAAAAATGATGTGGAGAACGCGTTATCTTTTTTTGATATGGCAAACGTGCCGTTTATATGGCCTGTTTTGTTGGGCGCGGATAAACACTACGGGCGCGCGTTGACCGATGCTGGGTTGTTTATGCGTGGAGAGTTGTTGGCGATGCGCGCGGATAATATCTCTTTAGACGCGCCGCTCGACATCGCTTTCAGGAGCGTAAAAACCGAATCCGATGCGGTTTTATGGGCACATACGACATGGAGGGCTTTTAGCGATTCTTCGGATTCTTTGCCTGACGCCCCGGATTCTTTCGTAGCGTTGTCGCGCGGGCTTCTGACGAACGATAGCTTTGAGATGAACATCGCGTACCGCGAAGGCGAACCGATAGGAGCGTTTATGGTCGTATCAGGAAAATCCGAGTTAGGGGTTTATTATTTCGCGACCCACCCTAAAAAACGGCGTTGCGGTGTGGGTTTGGCTATGATGAATGAATGCTCGCGCATAGCCGCCGGACGGGTTATCGTTTTGCAGTCGACGCCTTCAGGGGCTCCCTTTTACACTTCGGTCGGCTTCAAAACGCTTTTTGCCATACCATTGCATTCTCGCGAAGAATCAGTTTTTTGACGCCTATATAAGGAGCTGGTTTAGATGGAACTGTCCCTGAACAGTATGTTGTATGCTTTTTCGCGCGGCTTGGACTATGTCGAGCACGACCTGATGGGAGTATCATCGCATCACTCCAAGCGCGTCGCGTATATATGCGCCATGTTGAGCGAGCAGTTTGACCTGAACGAGAACGAAACATCGGATATAGTCGGTTGCGCCCTGCTTCATGACAGCGCTTTACCTGAATATATTCAGGAGGAGTTTGTTCAGGGGAACGAAGTGCTCAAAAGCAAGAAAGCCAATATACCGCGCCATTGCATAATAGGGGAGGAGTACGTTAAAAATATCCCGTTTCGCGGCAATGTCGACAATTTTATTCTATATCATCATGAGTCCGTGGACGGCTCAGGAGATTTCGGGAAAAAAGGAGACGAAATTCCGCTTGGCGCGGCGCTTATTCATTTAGGGGATCAAGTTGATCTATTCTTTCATCTTAATAGTGTCTCGGATGAAAAATATTCCGAGTTGGTCGACTTCGTGAAGGGTCGGGCCGGGAAGTTCTTTGCTCCGCGCCATGTGGAGGCTTTTTTGGATATATTCCACAGCAAAGAGAATTTTACGGACATGATCGACAGAGAAATAAGCAACTCGTTGAATAAAGCGCTTCCCTTGCGTCAAGAAAACTATTCGCCTGAACAACTAATATCATTCGCGTCCTTTTTCGCAAAGATAATAGACTATAAATCACATTTTACGCGAGACCACTCCATTGGTTTGACCGAAAAAGCCAATACAATGTCCGACTATTACCATTTTGACGCCGAAAAAAAGCCCAGTATCATCTTGCCGCCGGGCTACACGATATAGGCAAATTGGCCGTCAATTCAAACATTTTGGAGAAGCCTTCCGGTTTGACCCAAGCTGAGTTCACCGCCATACAGGAACACGCCTGGCACTCTTACAGCATTTTGAGCGAGATAGACGGCTTTCAGCCGCTTGGGTCTTGGGCCGCGCTTCATCACGAAAAATTAGACGGTTCGGGGTACCCTTTTGGTCTTATGGCTCACGAGCTGGGTTTCGAGGAGCGCCTGATGACCTGCCTCGACAT
>BNVG01000023.1 GCA_025997935.1 Synergistales bacterium
AAGATAAGAAAATCCCCTGTAATTATCATTTGCATACAGGGGATGCCTAGCTATTCGACAAAAAGAATTGGTTTTTCAGTTCATCATGCCTTGGATTTGATCCAGAGGCAAACCGGCGCTTTTAGCGATAACATCTGGGGTAAATCCATTGGCAAGAAGATTGCGCGCCATTTCGAGCTTGCCTTCTTTTATGCCTTTTTCCATTCCACGCCTCTCAATTTCCGCCGCTTCTTTCTCTTCACCCATGCGTATATACACTATCTTTCCCTCCTTATTCAGTTGTTGCCTGTATTCAACGTATTGCGTTTTCAGTTGTTCATCTTTCAGATGGAGGATACGTTCAATAAAGAGCAACAAGTCTCGTTTATCATCTCTGCTCCAATCACGCTCACCAAGAAGCTCCAGCAATTTGTGCAAGTAATTGTATTTCTGAAGCTCCTCCTTGCTACATGAGGCGCATTTCGCCGCGTAGAGAGCGAGGTCTATCGGGTTATCGCTCGACATAAGCTCTCTGTCGTCAAGGTCAGACAACACAAGGTTATTATAGCTATAACTGACGACTGTGCCATAGTGAGAATGAGAATAATACTCAGCTTCATTTACAGGGCGTTTATCTGTGACAATAGCAAGCGCCACTGGTTCTCTACGGCATTACGCCGTCATGTTATAATAGCCTCAACAACAAGGACGGTGAAATCAATGCCCAATCTTCTCAAACCAAAAAACGACGTTATCTTCAAACGCATCTTCGGAACGGAGGAGAATAAAGATATACTGACCGGCTTCCTAAAAAGCGTTCTTCGTTTACCGGAGGACGAATACGACGAGGTTTTATTATGTGACCCTAATTTAAGATATGACCGTATAGACGATAAAATAGGCATACTCGACCTCAAAGTAAAAACCACCTCGGGTAAAATTATCGACGTCGAAATTCAGTTGACATTAGTTCCGCAGTTTCGCAAACGCATAATGTTCTACGCCTCAAAAATATTCTCGGAACAAATAGACAGCGGCGAAGAATACAAAACTATAAAGCAGGTTATACCGATTTTAATTGTGGACGATAAATTATTCGCGGTTGGTAATGACGATGACAAATATCACCATCGTTTCACCCTTTATGATCCAAATAGTCAGTTAGAATTTACGGACATACTGGAAGTCCATACGTTAGAGCTTCCAAAACTGCCGGAATACACAGACGGTTCAAACCTTTGGAATTGGTTAAAACTGTTGGATTCCGAAAAGGAGGAGGATTTTAATATGTTAGCCCAGACAAGCCCGCAGATGGATAAGGCCGTCACAATTGTAAAATATTTATCGGCTGATGAACAGGTCAGACACGACTACGAACAGGCCGAAAAGAGACGGCGTGACCTCATGGTCATAACAAATACGGCGATCAGAGAGGGATTGGCGAAAGGCGAAGCTATAGGAGAAGCCAGAGGGATAGCCAAGGGTGAAGCTATGGGGATAGCCAAGGGCGAAGCCAAAGGAAGAACCTACGCCGCGCTCAATCTCCTCCGTATGGGCGTTGACAAAAACACCATAGCCCAAGCGACAGGCCTCTCGCATGAGGAAATACAAAATTTGGAAAATTAGAGGTTGTAACGCGTAACAGAACGTCGGTCAGATTTGAAAACCCACCTGAAAAGGCTTAACGCAAGCCAAGTCAGGTGGGTTTTTTGAAAGGGTTTACTGCCAGGAGAGCGCGAACTGCGCCAATGTCGCGCTTCCTATCCAGAGGACGCTTTCGTCTATGTCGAACTTCGGGTTGTGGTGCGGGGCGGCGGACTCGGACTTAAATGACGGGTGATAGAAGAACGTGCCGGGGATTTTTTCCATATAGCAGGCCATATCCTCCGCGCCCATAGTCGGCTCGTCTATTTCGCGGACACGCTCGGCCCCGACTATTTCCGTCGCGGCAAGCCGCAGCTTCTCGGTCATTTCTTTGTCGTTGTTGAGGGCGGGCGGGCCGTAGGCGTACTCTATCTCTACGCTGCCCCTCATTCCGCGCGCTATGTCCTCACACAGCTCTTTTATCCTGACCCCGAGACGCTCGCGCGTGGCTACTGACAAAGCCCTGTACGTCCCTTTCAACACGCACGTCGGGGCTATGATGTTTCCGGCGCTCCCGCCGTGAATGGCTCCGATGGTCACGACAGCCGAGTCGAGAGGGCTTGTCTCGCGGCTTACTATCGTCTGGAGAGCGGTGAATGCCTGAGCGGCCATCGCTATGGGGTCTACGGTCAGGTGCGGCGTCGCGCCGTGTCCGCCCTTGCCGGTGAACGTTATCGTAAAAAAGTCCGAGGAGGCCATGAGCGGCCCCGGACGATAACATATATCGCCCGGCTTGCCGGGGCTCCAAAGTCCGCCCGTGTGGAGCGCGATTATAGCGTCGACTTTGGGGTTCTCAAGGACGCCGTCCTTCAGCATCGCCACCGCGCCGTATGTCGTCTCCTCGCCGGGCTGGAAAATCAGCTTGACCGTACCCTTGAGGTTGTCCTTGTTCTCCGTCAGAATCTCGGCGGCTCCCAAAAGCATGGCTATATGGGCGTCGTGTCCGCAGGCGTGCATGTTGCCGTTTTTGGAGGCGAAAGGAAGCCCGGTGTCCTCCAAGATATTCAGCCCGTCCATGTCGGAGCGCAGACCCAAAACCTTGCCGGGCTTGCCTCCCTCGATAAGGGCGGTGACGCCGTGCTCGGCGAGGCCCTGTTTGATGTCCTTCACGCCGAGCTTTTTCAGCTCTTCCACTATATGAGCCTCGGTTTGAACCGTGCTCAGGTTTATCTCGGGGCAGGTGTGGAACAACCTGCGCCGCTCCACTATTTTATCGTTCAGCGCGCGGGCGCGTTCTCCTATGCTGTTCATGCTTGGTATCGCTACTCCTCTTCTTCCTCGGCCTGCTTGTGGGCCGCTATGACTTTCTTGGCTATGTCGCCCGGGACTTCCTCATAGTGAGAATACTGCATGGAGAAGTTGCCCTGACCGGAGGTCATGGAGCGCAGAATAATGGCGTAGCGGAACATCTCGGCCAGAGGAGCCTGAGCCTTCACCACCTGGAGGTGTCCGTGCGCCTCCATGCCCATGATGCGCCCTCGGCGGCTGTTGAAGTCGCCCATGACGTCCCCCATGTACTGCTCGGGCACGACTACCGAGACGTTCATAATAGGCTCGAGCAGGACGGGCGCGGCGTCAAGGATACCCTTCTTGAACGACAGCCGCGTGGCGAGCTTGAACGACATTTCCGAGCTGTCAACGTCGTGGTAAGACCCGAAGAAAAGCTCCGCCTTAAAGTCCACCACCGGAAAGCCGGCGAGCGGCCCCTTCACCATGTACTCGCGCAGGCCCTTCTCGACGGCGGGGATGTAGTTTTTCGGAACGGCGCCGCCGACTATCTTGTCTACAAACTCGAAGCCCGCGCCGCGCTCCTGCGGGGTATAGCGGATGCTCACGTCGCCGTACTGCCCGTGACCGCCGCTTTGCTTTTTGTGCTTGCCCTGAGCCTCGGCGGTCTTCTTTATGGTCTCGCGGTATGGCACCTGCGGGGTCTTGGTGTCAAGCTCGACGCCGTAGCGCTCTTTCATCTTTGCTAAGACTATGTCGATATGCAGGTCACCCATGCCGGAGAGGACGTTGTCGTGCGTTTCGGGGTTTTTCTCGAAGGTGAGGCTGCGGTCTTCCTCGAGTGTGCGGGTGATGGCGTTGCCGAGTTTGTCCTCGTCGGCGCGGCTCTTGGCCACGACGGCGACGCTGTAGACCGGCGCGGGGAACTCTATATGCGGGAAAATGTGCGAAGCGCCGCCCTTGACGGCCAGCGTGTGCCCGACCTTCGTGCTTTGCAGTTTGGGGATGGCCACTATATCGCCCGCTATTATCTCCTTGACGTCGCTGCCGTCCTTGCCCGTCATGAACTTGAACGTGCTTATGCGCTCGTCCTCGTCCTTTTTTACGTTGTATATGTTGCTTCCGTCGGCGGCGAGTGTGCCGGAGTAGGCGCGGATAAACGAGAGCTTGCCGACGTAGGGGTCGACCATGACCTTGAAGCAGAGAGCCGAGAACGGCGCGGACACGTCGGGCGCGACGTCTATGACCGTATCCTTTTTCTCGGCTTTGACCGAGCCGCGGTCTATGGGCGAGGGGAAATAATCCACGATAAAGTCTAAAAGCTGGTGTATTCCTACATTTGTTACGGAGCTTCCGGTGAGGACGGGCATTATGCGGCGCTTCGCTATGGCGGCCCGTACCACGCGGGTGAGGTCGCCGCCGTCGATTGCGCCGCCGTCGAGGTATTTTTCCATCAGGGCGTCGTCCATCTCCACGGCGGCCTCGACAAGCTCCTCGCGAGCGGACTTGACGGCTTCGGCCAAGTCCGCCGGCACGTCGCCTTCCGTAAATTTTCCGCTGCCGTCAGGCGTATAGGTGTAGGCTTTTTGTTTGAGAACGTCGACTATCCCTTTGAAGTTGGCCTCGGAGCCGATGGGGAGGAAAACCGGTAAGGCGTTTGGTGTGAACTGCTCCTGTATGTCGGACAGAACCTTGTCAAAATCGGCGTTTTCCCTGTCCATTCTGGAGATGTAAAACACGGTAGGGGCGTTGTCTTCAGTGATATACTCCCACGCCCGCCCGGTCTGAACCTCGACGCCGCCCACGGCGTTGACCAAAAGAAGCGTCGTGTCGGCCACCCGGATAGCGGCGCTCATCTCACTTGTAAAATCGGCGAACCCCGGCGCGTCAAGCGCGAAGATGGTATGTCCGGCGCGCTCTAACGTCAGAAGCGAGGCGCTTATGGAGATTTGGCGTTTTTGCTCCTCAGAGCTGAAGTCGCTCGTCGTGTTGCCGGACTCGGTCTTGCCCATGCGGGTGATAGACCCGTTGTCGAAAAGCAGAGCCTCCGCCAAAGACGTTTTTCCGGAGCCTCCGTGCCCCGCCAGAGCGAAACTTCTCGTGTTTTCAGGTTGACGTGATCCCATAGTATTTCCCCACCGTTCCTTTCCCCGATATGAAATAAAACAGGCGCAGGCCGAAAGACGTAGCGCCTGTTTACTTGAAAGTTAGATTACGGAACCAAACTATGCGTGAACTATTGGGCAATTATATCAGAAACATGAAGGGAATGGTTAAATTCAGTCCAAGCCCGTCAGTAGCGGGACGAATTTGCAGTAGTCATGCCATGTGTTGCGGAAGCCTTGTTCGAGATTTTCGCGCGTCAGGAGGCGCTGGTTTCCCGTGGCGACGTTCAGGGGCGCGACGAGTATGCCGCCGCGCGCCAGCTGTCTGTCCCACTCCGGCTCGACGCGGCCTGTGGCCGCAGTGATGATTATGCGGTCGTATGGGGCGTTTTTGGCATATCCTAGGCGTCCGTCGCCGTATATGACGTTTGCGTCAAAATTCATTTCATTGAGACGCTTTCGCGCGCTCAGAGCCAAAGATTCTATCCGCTCGACCGACCACACGCGAAGTCCGAGAGAGGCCAAGACGGCGGACTGATAGCCGGAACCCGTGCCTATTTCCAAGATTTTCATGCCCTCCTGGGCGGCCAGCAACTCAGTCATTTTCGCCACCATATAGGGCTGGGAGATGGTCTGCCGGGAACCTATGGGGAGAGGTCTGTCTACGTAAGCGGATGGGGCGTGTTCAGTGGGGACAAAAAGATGACGCGGTACGGAGGCAAGCGCCGCGAGTACGCGCTCGTCTTTGACGTCGCGCCCGACAATTTGCTCTTCGACCATGTCGGTTGCCTCGTTTCGCCACTCTCGCGCCATGCGACAAGCACCTCCGAAAATCAAAAATCAAATTCCGAAAACCGGATTTCCGAAAAATAAATTCCGAAAAACAAAATTTCCAAATTGCCGCTCGACTGAAACGCGAAACAGTTGTATTCTTAAATAAACATTATACTACCAAAGAAGGGGAATGATTTTATGTATTCCGCGCTAAGTCGTTTTCTGAAATACGTGACTTACGACACGCAGTCCGTCGACAGAGCCGAGCAAACGCCAAGCTCACCCGGGCAGCTCGCCTTGGCCGAAGTTTTGGGCAAGGAACTCGAGACGCTCGGACTTAAAGACGTGGAAGTCACGGAGCACGCTTACGTCACCGCCTCATTGCCGTCCAATATCACGGACTCCGCAAAGAAAAATAAAGTTCCGGCCATAGGCTTCGTCGCGCACATAGACACCGCCACGGAGGTGACGGGCAAGGACGTGAGGCCCCGCGTGGTCAAAAACTACGACGGAGGGGATATAACCCTGAAAGACGGCGGCGGGGGCGAAAAGGTAGTCCTTTCGCCGAAAGACTTTCCGTACTTAGCCGACTACAAGGGTCAGGACATTGTCGTGACCGACGGCAACACGCTTCTCGGCGCGGACAACAAGGCGGGCGTCGCCGAGATAGTAGCCGGCGTTGAGTGGCTCATTCAACATCCCGAGATACCACACGGCGACGTAAAAATAGCGTTCACCCCCGACGAGGAAGTGGGGCACTTAGCGAAGCTGCTCGACATAAAAAAATGGGGCGCGGACTTCGCCTACACCATAGACGGCGGGCCGGTCGGCGAGATATGCTGGGAGAACTTCAACGCCGCGGGCGCCGTGATAACCATAAAGGGGCGCGCCGTACACCCTGGCAAGTCAAAAGGGCTCATGCTCAACGCCGTCACGATGGGGCAGGAGTTCAACGCTCTTTTCCCGCCCGCGGAGACGCCCGCCACGACGGAGGGCTACGAGGGGTATTACCACTGCATGAGCTTTAACGGCTCGGTCGAGGGCGCTACGCTCAAATACATCATACGCGACCACGACACAAAAAAGTTCGAGGAGCGCAAGAAGTTTATGGAGAAAGCCGTAAAGTGGATGCAGGATAAATACGGCACAGACCGCTTTGAGCTTGACATGAGAGATCAGTACCGCAACATGGCCGACAAGGTCAAGGGGCATGAGGACATTGTCGACCTGGCGCTTAACGCCATGCGTGAGCTTGGCATGGAACCGAATATCGTCCCCATGCGCGGCGGTACGGACGGCGCGGCGCTTTCCTGGCGCGGACTGATAACGCCGAACCTTTTCACGGGCGGACACAACTATCACGGCAAGTTTGAGTTTATCTCAGCGCAGTCCATGGACAAGGCCGTCGATATGATACTCAAGATTTTAGAGCTTTCCGCCCGAAAATGAGATAAATAAGATATAATTGACCGAAATCACTATGCCGCGTTACAATATTCGAGGCAGTTCGGAGGAGGCGTGAGATGTCGAAATCGGCGGAAGTAGAGGTTGTCCTCTCGCACAGCGAGCGATTGCCCATTGTGGACGTTTGGCTGATTATCGACGTTCTCAGAGCCACGACGGTGATGACGAGTTGGTTTGAGGCGGGGGGCGGCGATCTGTATCCCGCCGAAACGATCGACGAGGCGGTTAAATTAGCCGCCGCGCTCAAGGCGAGCGGTCAAAGTCCCGTTTTGATGGGAGAGCGCAACGCCGTCGCCCCAGAGGGTTTCGACCTCGGCAATTCCCCTTTAGACATAACGCGCGACCTAACGTCGCGATACTCATGCGCCGTGATGGCCACCACAAACGGCACAAAGGCCCTGCTGAAGGCCGCGTCTACGGGGCGTCCCGTCTTCGCGGCCTGCGCCCGAAACGCCTTCGCCGCGCTGAATATCGCTCTTTCCAAGGGACGAAGAATAGGGATTTTTTGCTCAGGGCGCAAGGGACGCCCGGCTTGGGACGATACGCTCTGCGCCGGCCTTTTTATCTCTAAATTGAAGGAGCATTTCCCCGAGACCCGCTATTCAGACAGCGCGCGCCTCGCCCTGCTGACTTGGCAAAGCGCCTCCGAAAACGCCAAGCCCGGCGTCGAGTCTTCGCGCCTTGAGTCCTCCCACTTCGAACATTCCGTCAGAACCGCCGACCACGCCGTGTTTTTGAATAAAATAGGCTTCTATGACGACATAGCTTTCGCGTCCCGCGTGGACTCCACGGACATCGTGCCCGAGCTTCACGAACAGCCCGAAGGCGATGGCATAAGGGCGGTATTGCGCGCCTCCCGCAGCGTATCGCCGCCTGTTCTTCAAAAAGAAAGCGCCGCGCCGTCCCGGCTCATCCCGCCGCGCGTTACGCTGCCCGAGGTAAACGGCGAGAGTAGGGGCGGCAACTACGTGTTTTTCCCGGGAAAAGAATACGAAAAATGGCACAGAAACAAAAGCAATCCTGACGAAGTGTAAAAAATCAAGAAGAAAGAATGGTTATATAAATTATGAAGACGCTTTACTTTGACTGTTTTGCGGGAATTTCAGGCGATATGCTGGTCGGCGCGCTTTTTGCCCTCTCGCCCGACCTGAACGCATTCAAGGCCGAGCTCGCCAAAATGACTGCGTTCAATAGCGACGATTACAGCGTCAGCTTTGAAGAAAGCGCCAAAAACGGCATAACCGGAACGCATTTCAAAGTCCACACCCACGAGCATCACCCCCACAGGGGCCTTCACGATATAGAGGGTATAATTATGTCAAGCTCTCTTTCCGAACGCATAAAGCGGGAGACGATGAGGGCTTTTGCGCTTCTCGCCGACGCCGAGGCGAGGGTACACGGCACGACGCCGGATAAAATTCATTTTCACGAAGTCGGGGCCGTCGATTCCATACTCGACATAGTGGGGACGTATATTTTAATAGACAAACTCGGCTGGCCGAGAGTCCTCTGCTCTCCCATAAATGTCGGCTCCGGCACGGTTCAGTGCGCCCACGGCGTCCTGCCCGTCCCCGCTCCGGCCACGGAGATTTTGTTGCGGAATGTGCCAATCTATTCAAACGGCTCTCCTATGGAGCGCACGACGCCGACGGGCGCGCTTTTGGCGAAATGCCTCGCCGACGCGTTTTCGCCTTTGCCGGGTGGCGTTATCGTAACCTCGTCTTACGGCTTGGGCACGCGCGACTCCGACATCCCGAACGTCCTGCGCGTCCTCCTTATGGAGAGCGCGCCAAAAGAGCCCGAGGGCTTCGAGAGAGACCGCGTCGCGTCGCTCGCCGCCAACATCGACGATATGAACCCGCAGGATTTCGCCCTCGTCTGCGAGCGTCTCTTTGAGGCCGGGGCGCTTGACGTGTGGTGCGAATCTATTTTCATGAAAAAGGGACGCCCGGGCGTGAAGCTGTCCTGTCTTTGCGAGAGCGAATCGGCTGACGCGTTGTCCAAACTGATGCTGAAAAACACGACTACGCAGGGAGTGCGAAGATCAACGCTTGACCGCGTCAAATTATGTTATAAGATAGAGAAAATTTCGACTTCCCTCGGCGAGCTGAACGTCAAAACCGCGTATCTGGACGGCGAGCCGCTACGCTCCACGCCCGAGTACGAGGACGTAAAGCGCATAGCCGTAGCGCGCGGGCTTTCCATGCCCGAGGTCAGAAGCGTTATACAAAACCTGAATTTATAGATTTTTACAAAATCAGAACGGAGGTCTCTCGTGGTTATTCTTACTGTGGTTTTATTGTTGTGCATCTCCATAGCTATCAACGTGTTGCTTCTGAGGCGAAAAGACGACGTCGACAAGCGCCGCGTCCGCTCTACGTTGCTTAGGGGCATAAGAAACGTAAAGGAACTGGCGACCCTGAGACAAAATTTTCAGTCCATCGTCATGTACGAGGAGAACAAGGCTTTTTGGGGTTTGACCCTGCCGGGCACGGCGCGCAGGTTTATTTTGAAATACTCGGGAACCGTCGTGTGCGGAAACGATATATCGGACATTCAGGTATCTGAGGCGTTCGCGGTGAACCGTTTTCGCATAATAGTGCCGCGCAGCCGAATTTTGGACATCTACGCGGACATCAGAAGTGTTCAGGTTTACGACCAGAAGGCGGGGATTTTCACTTCACTCAAACTTCAGGAGCAGAACAGAGAGATAGCCGCGAATCTCGATGAAGTACGCAAGGACGCGCTGCAAAGCGACATCCTGCGCCGCGCCGACGAGAACACTCGCGTAGTCCTGACCACCCTGGCGGCGTCTTTTGGCGTGGAGGCCGATATTATCTTCGACGACCAAGACAAGAACATCCTGCGCGCTACTCGCGTATCCGATTTGCTGAGAGGCGGCTCGACCCAGGCGGAAAACATCCCGGAGGCCGTAACGGAGACAACCGCCGAACCCATACCTGAAACGGTCAGCGTAAATTAAGCCAAAAATTAAGCCAAAAAACAGACCGCGCGAAGTCAGCGCGGTCTGTTGTCCGTTATTGCTACCGCAGGGGCGACCTTTGGCCGAATACAGTTCGCCCCCGCGAACTTATTCCTGCTTTATAGGTACCACCGCGAGAGTCTTGCCCAAAGAAAAAAGCACTTTCAAAACCGTATCAATCTGAGACATCGTGTTTCCGCGTTCCATGCGGGCGATAACGGGTTGTTTGACCCCGCTCATTTCCTCGAGCTGTTTTTGCGTTATGCCGCGCTCGTTTCGGGCTTTGATAAGCTCGCCGATAAGGGCGACGCGCAAGTCGCTGGCGGCTATTTCCTCCGGCGTGTAAATCTCTTTTCTGACTTCTTCCCAAGTATGACCCCTTGCACTGTTATTTTTCGTTGTTACTTCCATTGTCAATTCTCCTCTCTGTAGTCAGCTAAATTTCGCTTTGCCTGTTCAAT
Organism: Synergistales bacterium; assembly: GCA_025997935.1. Lineage (GTDB taxonomy): Bacteria > Synergistota > Synergistia > Synergistales > Aminobacteriaceae > BNVG01. Next base: position 10,638 of record BNVG01000023.1, read on the forward strand.
CTCTTTACGCGGCGTCTTCTGTGTTTTCTTTGTGAAATGATGAAGCAGAACAAAACTGTCATCTACCCACGCCGCGAACAATATGCGCTCTCTTATTGGCCTAAGCTCCCATATCTCGCCCTCTAAATGCTTCATATACGGCTCTCCGACTTGTGTGCCATAGTCACTCAAGGCTTGTATATAATCTTGAGTCTTGTTATGTTTTATTAGGCTGTCTTTATCGGTCTTGGCCGCTAACTCTAAGATATACTCCAAAACAGGCTCACGACCTTTTTTATCCTTGTAAAAAACAATTTTATACATTCGAGGTATTCCCCCTTCCGCGTCTATTATTATAACTCATCAGTTATATCTTTGTTATGTCGATCGTGGCGGACATGTCTTTGACCATAAATTATGATAAAATACGGCTGAGGAGGGGAGAGCTATGGCAGAGGCGATAACAGAACGGGATACTACAGCGGAATATACTTTTATTGATAGGATGGTACCTGAAAAAGTTTTTAACGCCGAGCTGAAAAGGATTGACTTTGAGCAATCGGGGGTAAAGGCGGCGCGTGAAAAATTCGAGGCAAATGTCGAAAAATCGCTCGATAAAATAGAGGTCAGGTTCGACAAGATAGATGAGCGATTCGACAAGGTAGACGAACGATTTGAAAAAGTAGACGAACGATTTGAAAAAGTAGACGAACGATTTGAAAAAGTAGGCGAGCGTTTCGACAAGGTAGACGCCGAGTTCAAGGCAGTTCGACAAGAACTGAGCGCGGATAACAAAGCCCTCCGGGAAGAACTCGGCGCTGATATTAAAGCTACGAACGTCAAAATTGACAATCTCTTTTACTGGATGATCGGTACTCAAATCGCGTTTGCGACATTGATTTTAGGTGTGATTGTCATATTGTTTCAGAAGTGACGAACGCTACACCGATTTTACTTACCTATGCCCGGCCCGACAAGAGCCGGGCATTTTTTGTGACCGTCTCTGCACAAAAAACAGGCCGCGCGGAAAACCCGCGCGGTCTGAAAACTTAAAAGCTGAAATAAAACTAATTAACCCTCGAGCTGAACGTAATATTACCCCCACCCACCGTGGTGCCAAGGACATTCCCGGTTGCGTCAAGAAGCCCGGACTGCTCGGCGTTCTTTATCAGCTTCTGAGCGACATCGTTCGAAACCGTAATGGCTACCAATATAACATCGCCAAGAGCGCCGCCACTAGCAACGTCACCGCTGTAAACTATCGTATATTGATCGTAGCTGAACTTGGCGGGATTGTCCACCATGGTCGCTATGTCACCCAAACCGCCAGCCGCGCCGGCCTTAATAATACCAGAGACAGGTGCCGACCCGCCGTGATCCGCCATGTACACGATAACTGCGGCCTTCAGACCGCGAAGCTCGCTCAGCGCGGCCGACGCCTTGGCTGTGGCTGTGGCGCTACCGCTCGAAAGGAGCATAGCTCCGACCAAAATACCGATGATAACGATAACGATAAGCAACTCAACGAGTGTAAAACCTTTCTTGGCTCTCAATTTCATAAAAACAACTCCCTTTCTCTATAAACAACAGTATAATTTCCCTGCTCGGACACCATGCCCAAGCCCTAAATAATTATTAAAGTATATATAATTTGATAATTTAGTCAAGAGGTCAGACAAAAAATAAGTAAAAAAATAATGACACAATTCAGACAATAAAGACGCCGCTTTGGCGCTACTCCACCACAAACCTCTGCGTCGACTTCAGCATATCCATGGACATCTCTGTCAGGCTGTCGGCGTTTTTGGATATTTCGGAGCTGGACGCGCTTTGTTCTTCGGAGGCGGCGGCTATCGAGAGGACGTCGCGCGTTATTCTCTTGCTCTCTTCTTCTAAATCCAAGGCGGCGGCCGACATGCTCGCGGTCTCGTCGTTCATTACGCGCATTACAGATGTCGCGTGCTCTATCCGCTTTGAGCTGGCAATGGATATTTCGGCCAGCGCGCTGAACGCCGCCGTGCCTGTCGCGACGGCCTCCGCGCCGCGTCTGACCTCATCTCCGCTCTTTTCCATTGCCGCCGTCGCTTTGGCTATCTCTTCCTGAACGGCGTCGATGAGGCGCGATATTTCCTCCGTGGCGGAGTGTGAGTCGCCCGCGAGCTTTTTCACCTCATCCGCCACCACAGCGAAGCCACGCCCTTGGTCTCCCGCCCGCGCCGCCTCTATGGCGGCGTTAAGAGCCAAGAGGTTCGTCTGCTTGGATATTCCGGCGATGGTCTCCACGAAGCGGCCTATCTCTCCGGCTCTGTCGGAGAGGGATGTGACGACGCCCGTTAGATTGCCGACCGCTTTTTCTATCGTGGACATTTGCTCCACGGCGTTCTTCATGGACACGCCGCCCTCTGTAGCCTTGTGGGCCGAGTCTGTCGAGCCGAACGCTAGGGCGTCTATGTCCTGCGATATATCCGCGATGTTGCCCGTAAGGGCGCGCAAAGACTCGGCTATGGACTCCGCGTCCTGGGACTGGGCTTTTACGCGCTCGGATACTTTCGCTATTTCGCCTGAGATGACCTCCGTACCCTTGTCGGACTGAATGGCCGAGGCGTTGAACTCCTCCGCCGCCGCCGATATATGCTCGGCTAAGCCCTGTATCTCCAAAACGAGCTCTTTTAAGTTTTCCGTCATGGAGTTGTAACGCCTCGACAAAGTCCCGAACTCGTCTTCGCTGTCTATGGAAGAACGAACGCTGAGGTTTCCATCTCCTATGGCCTTGGCGGCCTTCAGAAGCTTGCCGATGGAGTGATTTATGACCCGCACAAGATAAAATGGCACGACAAACAAAACGGCGCACAAAGCGGTCAGCGCGATTATGAAGTGGATTCTGTTGTTCGCGAAAATGACCTTACCCATCTCCACGACCGCCGCGCAGCTCTCGTCGTTGAAATCCTCCAGCGCTTTTATAGAGACTTCTAAGGCGTTAAACGCGACGGCCGACGAGTTGTTGAGTATGTCCATTGCTTTTTCTTCGTCGCCGGCTTTCAGAGTATCGAAAATCAGCGTGGACTGCTTGAGATATTCTTCCCAGCGTTCGATTATGGCGACGGCAAAAGCCATGTCCTGGGCTCTTTGTTCCTCCGTGTCGTAATCGAGGGTTTCAATATCGTGTTTGTAAATGGCCAGCATCTCGTTGGTTTTTTCTACGGCCAAAGCCTTGTCCTTCAGGATTTTTTCTCTCGCTCCCGCGTCCTTGCGGAGGATGTAGCTTAAATCATTCCTCCTGACCGCGTCGGTGCTTTTCTGAACCTCCGCGAGCTGCGAAAACCCCGTGGCCCATTCGTTGGCCTCCTCCACGCGTTCGTACATCACGGAAAGCGAGCGAACCGCGTAAACGCCAAACCCCATGGCAAAGACCAAAATAAACGAAAAAGCCGTTATCAGTTTGAATTTCATGCTGATATTTTTCACAGAACATCCCTACTTTCGTGTCTTGCTTAAATAAAATACTCCTTGACGATAAACAAAACGCTCAGGCCGGCCATAACAAAACTGACGTCCTTATAGCGCCCCGTAAAAACCTTGAGCAGGACGTATGACACGATGCCGAACTCTATGCCCTTCGATATGCTGTACGCCAAGGGCATAACGAACAGGGCCAGTATAGCCGGAATAAGCTCCGTCCAGTCGTCATAATCTATATCGCGCAGGCCGGCCATCATATAAATGCCCACGATTACCAGAGCCGGAGCCGTCGCGTAACTCGGGATCATTTTGACAAGGGGGCTGAAAAACAGCGCCGCGAAGAAGAGGATGCCCGTCACGACCGCCGTGAGCCCGGTACGCCCGCCCTGCGCTATGCCGGACGCGCTTTCGATGTAAGATGTGACAGTCGTTGTGCCGAGCGTCGCGCCTACAACCGTGCCCACCGCGTCCGCCATGAGCGCGCCCTTGGCCTGCGCGATGCGTCCCTTCTCGTCCAAAAGCCCGCTACGGGCGCAAAGCCCCACAAGCGTCCCGATAGTGTCAAAAAAGTCCACAAAGAAGAACGTGAACACGATAACCCAGAAACTGAGATCCCCTATTTTGGAAAAATCAAACTGAAGGAATATCGGGGCCAAAGAGGGCGGAGACGAGACAAGGAAGTCGGGCATCTGCACCATGCCCAAAGCAAATCCCGCGCCCGTCACGGCAAATATGCCCAACAGGATGCCGCCCGTTATTCTAAGAGACTGCAACGCCCCCATCAGAACCAGCCCCGTCAGAGCCAGAATGGTTGTGGTTTCCCTGAAGCTACCCATCTTCACGAGAGTGACCGGGTCGTTTACGATAATCCCCGCGTTCTGAAAACCCACAAAGGCGATAAAAAGACCGATGCCGCTCGCTATGCCGAGTTTGAGACTTCGCGGAATAGAGTTTGCGACCGTCTCTCTGAGTCTCGTAAGAGTCAGGGCCACAAAAAGAAACCCTTCTATAAAAACGGCCGCGAGAGCCATCTGCCATGTCGTTCCCATGGCGGGGTTGAGCACGACGCTGAACGTGAAAAACGCGTTCAGCCCCATGCCCGACGCGAGGGCTATCGGATAGTTGGCCATAAAGGCCATCATGAAGCACGAAACGGCGGCGGACAGGCAAGTAGCGGCCATGACCGCGTCGAACGGCATACCGGTTTTGGATATGATGTCGGGGTTTACGAAAATAATGTAGGCCATAGTCATGAACGTGGTGATTCCGGCCCAAATCTCCGTCTTTACGGTGGTGCGTTTTTCCGTGAGTTTGAACTGTTTTTCCAAGAAAGACATGTTCGTCTCCTCCTTAAAATTTAGACGCTAAAACCCGCGTCTATTTATCTGAATTTATTATACATTGTCACCCCTGCCAAGACCTATGGTAAGAGAATTTATTTTTTCAGATAATCAAGAGGAGATTTCGCGGCGCTCCCGACGCGAACCTCGAAGTGCAGGTGAAAGCCCGTCGTCGTGCCGGTGTCGCCCACCGCGCCCACTACGCTCCCGGCCTTCACGACCGCGCCTTCTCTGACCGACGTGGCCGACATGTGCGCGTAGACCGTGGAGTAGTCCCGTCCGTGGTCTATGATGACGACCTGACCGTAGCCTCTCATCCACCCCACGAACAGCACCTCGCCCGGCGCGGCGGCCTTTACCGGCGTTCCGCGCGTGGAGGCTATATCAATGCCGGAGTGAAACGATTTTGTCTTGAAGACCGGGTGAACGCGGGGGCCGAACGCGGAGCTTATCGGGCCTCTCACCGGCCAGTCGAACATCGAGCCGCGCCCCTGGGCTATGCGTGAGCCCAAATAGTCGGCGCGGGGCGGCTGTTTTTTCCCGGGGTCTGATTTTTGCGCTTCGGCTTCGCGGTTTTTCTTTTGGTTGACTAAATTCAGGATGGTCTGCCCCACGGCCCTTTGAGCTTCCTCCATCTCGCGCGCCGCTCGTTCGGCCTCGGCCTTTTGACGGCGTAGATTACTCAGAAACGTGTTGGTCTCTTTTATGCTGGCCGTGAATTTCTGCCGCTCCGCGCCGAGCGCCTGAGAGCGATTTTTTAAGCTGTCGCGGTGGTTTTCCATGGTTTTGCGCGAGAGGTCTATCTCCCATTGTTTGCTCTGGAGTTGCTCTATCAGATATTGGTCGTACTGCGAAAGTTTATCTAAAATATGGACGGAGTCCAGCATTTCGTGGGTGTTGACCGCGGACATTATGACTTGCAGGGTCTCGGACATCCCGTACTTGGCCATAGCCACGACGCGCCGCCTCAGCCGAGCGCGCATTTCGTCCATCTGAGTTTCTATCTTTCGCGTCTCGGCGTCAAGCTCGGTGATGTTTTTTTGTATTTTATTCACCTGAAGCTCGAGTATGGCTATTTCTTGCCGGGCGCGCTCCGTGTCCTGCTGATAGCGGTCGATGCGGGCTATAGTGTCGTTTTCGCGGACGTTCAGCTGTTGTATGGCTTGGCGGTAGGTCTGCAATTTACGCTCGAGATCCTGTTTGCGGCGCTCTTCCGCCGCAATGCGCTCGTCAATGGCGGCGCGGCTGTCGGCGGTCGCGGCGGCTAAAAGGGGCGCGGGCGCGAAAACCACCCCAAAAAACGCCCATATCAAAAAAAATATCGTCGTAAAGCGCGCTGGTCTCATCTGGGCCCGTTTTATTCTAAAGAGGCTTCGCGGCTGAGTTCATAAAACGCAGCGCCACTAAGCAACTGCATAGCCAGCCGAGCGTACCCCCAAACGCCACAAGAAGCGCGCAAAATTGCGCGATAACCCGCCTGTCCGCCACAATTTCAAGAAACGGCAGAGTTGACTGCAATATCCTGACGCCCGGAAAATAAGTGAAAACAATGCCCAAGGCCGCCATAGCGGCGCCAAAGAGCGAGAGCAGCGTCCCCTCCAGCACAAACGGCGTCGCGATATAAGAACGCGTCGCGCCTATCAGGAACATTATGCTTATCTCGTCCCGCCTCGAGTACAGCGAGATATGGGTGGTGTTGTAGACCACGAGAGACGTTATCATTATGGATAGCAAGAACATGGTCAGCGTGGCGCTGTCGGCCATCTTCGACATGGAGGACAGCCGCTCGACGACCATGCCGGAATAGACGACGTCTTCTATCTCGGGCATGGACATGAGGTTTCGGACGAGCCCCTGTACGCCGGAGGCCGCCGTTACGTGAATCTCAAGACTCCACTGCAAGGGGTTTTCGCCTATGAGGTCGAGCGCTTTGGCCTGGCTCCCCATGCGAGCCTGAAGGCGGGCCAAGGCGTCGTCCGGCGAAACGGATCGGACGTCGGCCACTATGGGTAGCCTGCGAATCGTCACCGCCACACTCTCAGGGTTGCTGTCCTTATGAATGTACGCCTGGACTATGAGGTCGCGCTCAAGCCTGAGAAGCAGGCTTTGGATGTTCAGCGAAAAAAGCGTCGCGAGGCCGAGAATCCACATCATCACGGCGGCCGTCATAAGCGTGAGAAACCCCAGGATCCAGTGTCTTATTAAAATTCTGGCCGTGTCGCGCAGAATATACCTCAGAGTTACCATTATTCGAGATACCTCCCGTCCGGTTCGTCCCGGACAACGCGTCCCTGAGACAATTCCAAGACGCGCTGCCGGTACGTATCGACTATGCTCTGATTGTGGGTGCTCATCACCACGGTAACGCCTGACGCGTTTATCGACATGAGTATTTGCATTATCTCGTCTGACGTGTGGTAGTCGAGGTTTCCCGTCGGTTCGTCCGCTATGAAAAGAGAGGGGGTGTTGGCGAGCGCGCGGGCTATGGCGACCCTTTGTTGCTCGCCCCCCGAGAGTTGGAGCGGCCTCATGTTTTTGCGACGCCGTAGCCCCACCTGGTCTATGACTTTTTCGGCTCTGTATTTGACGAGGGTAGGCGGCACGGACATCGTCTCCATGACGAAGGCGATGTTCTCGAAAACCGTCAGGCTCGGAATCAGCTTGAAGTCCTGAGCCACGACGCCGACGTCGCGGCGGTAGTAGGGGATTTCGCTGTCTCTCATATTTTTGAGGTTTATATTGCCTACGCTTACGGATCCTTTTGTAGGTAGGGTCTCGCGCGTTATCATGTGGAGGAGCGTGGACTTGCCGGAACCGGTGGCGCCTATTATGTACACAAATTCGCCCCTCTTGATTTCGAGATTCACGTCTTTTACGGCCACAATGTCGGGCTTGAATATTTTTGTCACGTCCGAAAATTTTATATTCATAGTCAAGCTCCTTAATATTTGCTGAACAAGATATTTTTTGGCGTTTCCTTTTAATAATACCATAACAAAAAATGTAGAGACGTTGTATGCAACGTCTCTACAGGAACAAACGCAAATAAACGTAAAAATTATCCGTTACGACGCGAACATCGGCGTAGAGAGATAACGCTCTCCTGTGTCGGGCAGAAGCGCCACGATTGTTTTTCCGGCGAACTCGGGACGGGCGGCTATCTGTGACGCGGCGTAAATAGCCGCGCCTGACGAAACACCGACTAAAAGCCCCTCGGTGCGGGCCACTTCGCGTCCGGCCTCGAACGCGCTCTCGTCCTCGACGGCGATTATCTCGTCATATACCTTCGTGTCCAAAACATCCGGCACAAAGCCGGCCCCTATGCCCTGAATCTTGTGAGGCCCAGGCGTCCCCTTGGACAACACCGGAGAACTGGCCGGCTCGACGGCCACGATACGGATGGACGGATTCTTCGACTTTAGGAACTGACCCGCGCCCGTTATTGTGCCGCCCGTGCCTATGCCGGACACGAACACGTCGACTTTTCCGTCGCTGTCCGCCCAAATTTCGGGGCCCGTCGTCTCGAAGTGTATTTTCGGGTTGGCTGGGTTGACGAACTGCCCGGGGATGAAGCTGTTCGGCGTGCTCTGACGCATCTCTTCGGCCTTGGCGATAGCGCCCTTCATGCCCTTCGCGCCCTCGGTCAGCACAAGCTCCGCGCCGTAGGCCTTCAGAAGGTTGCGACGCTCGACGCTCATCGTCTCGGGCATGGTCAGGATTATCCTGTAGCCCCGCGCCGACGCGACGGCGGCAAGGCCGATACCGGTGTTTCCGCTTGTCGGCTCTATGATGACCGAGTCGGGCTTCAAAAGGCCCTTCTCCTCGGCCTCGTCGATCATGGCCTTCGCTATTCTGTCCTTGACGCTGCCGGCCGGGTTGAAATACTCGAGCTTGCCCACCAACTTCGCGCCAAGTTTATGGGCGGCGGCGTATCGCGCCAGCTCCAAAAGCGGGGTCTTGCCTATAAGGTCCGTTATCTTCTTGTGAATTGTCATAAAAACTACCTCCTGTAAATTTTCTCCTACTGAACGGCGTTCAGCGACCCGAAATCCTGACAGTGAAGAATGCCAAATTTTGTGACTGAGGAATGTCCGTAAAGTTTTCGGTCTTCCCCCACCGGACAGACTTTTGTGCATACGCCGCAGGGGTAGCGAAACTCGTTCTTGAGCCGCTGATGATACTCCGCGCAGCGATTTTTGTCCATATCGCCCTTGCCCGCTATCGGCCCGACTTTGCCGAACGCACGAACCGGGCAACTCTTTTCGCAAAGCCTGCATCCCGAGCAAAGGCTTTCCTTGATAACCTTATCCGGCGAGATCTCGGCGTCCGTTATCACCGAAACAAACCTCACGCGCGGCCCGTACTCTGGGGTCAAAAGCGTGTGGTTGAGCGCCAAGGTTCCAAGCCCGGCGTATTTTCCGGCCAGCACATGAGAGAACGCCGCCTCCGGTTTTTTCACAAGCACGGAAATATCGCCGTAACAGTCACGCGGAAAGAATATCGCCCGAACCCCGAGGGTATTCAGATAATTAGCCAACCTGTAAGCCGCCTCGTCGAGCAGGCGGTTGGTCGTGTTGTAAAGCTCCGAGTAAACCACGGATGGCGTCGTCTCCAGCATGGGCAGAAAAATCTGCACGCCCAACACTATGACCGTCTTGCTCCAGGGCCAAATACTCTGCGGAAAAAACGCCCTGTCCGTCTCGGCGTACTTCTCCCACCGCTCGACGTTCGCCACGCCGCACAGATTCATACCGAGTTTTTTGGCCCGGAGCCTGATTTTATATTTTAGCTCTCCCTTGCCGGTCATTTCCAGGCGGGAAGGTAAGAGCCCTTAAAGACATCTATAAAAACCTTCTCCGTTGCGGGGGTCTGATAGGCCGCGACCACTTTCTTGAATACTTCCTTGTCTTTGTCCTGCTCGCGCGCGGCTATGACGTTGATGTAGTCGTCGTTCGTGTAGAAGCTCAAATCGTCGTAGAATATGGAGTCCTTGGCGGGGTCGAGGCCAAAATCTATGGCGTAGTTTCCGTTGGCCACGCCGGCCGCTACATCGGGCAGTATGGAGGGCACCTGAGCGGCGTCAACCGGTACAAATTGCAACTTCAGCGGATTTTCCACGATGTCCGTTACGTCGGGGTTGACTACGCCCTCTTTGAGCTTGAGAAGCCCCGCGCCCTGAAGCACGGTAAGGGCGCGCCCCTGATTGACCAAGTCGTTGGGGAAGGCTATTTTGTCGCCCTGCTTTATGTCCTTCACGCTCTTTACGTTGGCGGAATAGAGGCACATGGCCGACAAAAACGTATCGGCGATGGAGACTAACTTGTAGCCCTTCGTCTTTATCTCGTTGTTCAGATACTTGTGGTGCTGAAAGGCGTTCAGGTCTATCTCGCCCGCGTCGAGAGCCGCGTTCGGCAAAACGTACTCGTTGAAGTTCACTAACTCAATGTCTATCCCCTCGGTTGCGAGCTTCTCTATGACGGGCTTCCAGATGTCATAATAGCTCTCCCC
>BNVG01000024.1 GCA_025997935.1 Synergistales bacterium
AGAGAAACTATCATTGTAATTTGAATAGGGGTAATTACCGCAGTGTCCGATAAGGGTATTTGAGCCAATCCGGCAGCGGCGGCTCCCGCAGCGGCTGAAGCTGTATGTATAATTCCATGGCATTTTGTATTCTGTGTTTCGGTCAATTCTGCCATTATTAAACACCCGACCTTTCTTGAGCCAATGAAATCATGTACAAATATTCAGAAGTTTAACAGTATTTGTAAAAAAATCAACAAGTTGTCTTTTAGGTTGTTTGTCATTTTTGTTGCTCCTTTGTGAATTGAAGTGATATTATGCTTTCCTACACTGTCTTCTCTTTACCTCGACGTATTTCTTCTATAGCAACGCGCGTATTTTCGGCGCGTTTTTGAAAATCACGCTCGGCTTCTTCCTCCGGCATATTGCGGTATTTTTCCGCCGTCATTACCCGCATCTCGTGAATATCGTCAGCGTTATATCGCAAGAGGTCCATTTAATTATTCCTCCCTTTCCAAAAGCATTGTTGGCGGCATTATGCGTAGGGTACGATAACCCTGATAGATATTGACTGAATCGACAGCGGTGATAGCGCGCATATTTACAATATGCCTAAAATTCCACGATAGAATAACGTCGCATCCGCATATCGTGGCTATTGCTATATGAAGAGCGTCGTCCTTGCTTTTTGGCGGCAATCCGCCACGCTCAAAATATAGGGCGCTTAATCGGCGCGATTCGTCGTCTCTCATCGCTTCTTCATACTGTATTTCAGCAACGCGCTCACGCATAAACGAACGCTTCGGCTCGGCACAGTCATCAATTTCAGCTAACGTGAGATCAGAAAGTACTACATCATAAATACCTGATTTGAAATCTTCCCAAAGGGCAAGAGTATCCCGCATTTTTTCCGGCGCGTCCTCCTGTTGCAGGTGGCTTATCACGCTGGTATCCAAGTATATTTTCAGCTTCTTCATGCGGTTATTTTCCTCGGCGCGTAATGGAGAAGCGGGTCATATTGTCTTTTAGGTTGTTTGTCATTTCAGCGCCCTCTTACGCAAATAAGGTTCTGATTTCATTTAGACAATCGCACAAAAAATACCTGTCAATTCTGTAACAACATATATTCCTTGTCTGGCTGTTTTTCAACGATATCTCAATGCCCAGAGATCCCCAAATAGCCACTTTGCTAATATCCTTATATTGTGCATTGAGAAAGCCATCCACAAATTTAATTATTACACTTGTAGTCGAAAAAACGACCACAGAATCATTACGGTTGTGTACAAAACCGATAATTTTATCTTTTTTGGCATCAAGGCCAAATTTGTCTGTTATTTCTTTATAATCGCTTTCGGAAATTTCATTGCCCATAAAAAAACTGTCAGATATTTTATGGTCATAGCTTGCCACAATGCCGGTTATTTGCTTGGGCGTCGAATCAAAAAGCCATTCGGGGCAACTCTCGTCAAAAGTCACGCCTTTGAACGCAATACCCAATTCTTCAAAAGTAATGTAGGTTTCCCCGGATATGACGGGCTTCACCGTCGGGTTGTTCACGCCGATGTAGGTGACGTTTTTATAGCTAAGCGGAATGGGGAATATCTCCCCGCATAGATAAATCGGGCTGACGTGCTTATCAAGCAGAGATATTAGTTCCGCGTTATTAAAGGCAAACGAGTCTACTTTATCCAGCATCTCTTTATCGTCGGTATATTCTCTGAGCTTGGCAACGCGGAGGTTTTTCGCTTTCACGGCCTCTACGTCTGTCTCGTCCCCAGCAACCGTGACGCCAAAAACCGCGCCGAGCTTCACGGGGAAATCGGGCGCGCCGCTGTCAAGGGCTTTGAGCGCCGCCGCCTCTTCCTCGTAATATCTGTCTTCAAGCCACTTTTGGAATTTGCCGTCAAAGTAGTATCTCAAAACGCTCGCGATGTCGAAATGCTCTTTCAAGTCGTCCAGCGTGCGCGCCTGTGTTCCGTCCGCCATTAAGAGCGGGAATTTTATTATCTTGGCCATGTTGTATTACCCCCTTCTTTTTCTTGAGTCATTATATAGCGTGACAACACCACCTTCAAGTTTGCTTGAAAACCATTACTCAATTCGTACTCCTATTCATCTTTCTATATTTTTACCTCTGTTACAAAATCCCCTTGACTCCGCAGCCACATATCAAGCCACGGCTGACGAGCTCAATTCCGGTGTGAGGAATCTATATAAATACGGTCGGCGGTATTCCGGCAAAGACCCGGAACTGATTGACGGAGACGTGTTTCGGATAATCGTAACGCTCGACGACAGCTACTCGTTTGACGCGGAAACGGTTAAAGGGCAAATAAACCACGAAAACTTCGGTATAAACTTCGGTATAAATGAAACACAACAGAGAATTGTCGCCTTAATGGCGGCAAATCCCGAAATAACCGCTACGCAAATAGTGGAATCTATCGGTGTTACCAAGCGCCAAGTGGAATCAAATATAAGTAAATTAAAATCGTTGGGCATAGTTGAGCGCAAGGGCGCGAGGAAAAACGGGCGTTGGGTCGTTAAAGATTAGGCTCTGACTTTACACAAATTTCACACAATCTATACGCGCAGCGCCTTTTATCAAACTCGCTTACCCCTTAAAATGTGGCTAACACATTTGAAAGGGGTAGATAGTAATGAAAAAGGCATTATCTGTGGTACTGTTGCTCGCGTTAGCGGCAACGACTCTTGCGGGGTACGGCGTAGCGCCCGCAAACGGCGACACGGCTTTGCGCGGTACGGTAAAAACGGGCGGTTCCACCTCGGTGGAAAGGGTTATGACCGCGTTGATTTACCAGTTCCAGGGCGAAAACCAAAACGTCAGCGTCAACTACGAGATGAACGGCTCTGGCGACGGAATCAAGAACACCATAAGCGGGTTGTACGAAATCGGACATTCCAGCCGCGAGCTGAAAACGGATGGTTCCGAGGGCGGATTAACCGCTACGGTCTACGCCATCGACGGAATAGCGCTTGTCGTGAACAAGGCGAACGCCGCAACCGAGCTTACGGCGGAGCAAGTTAAGGGCATTTACACGGGCAAAATCAAAAATTGGAGCGAAGTAGGCGGAGCGAACGCGCTGATTACGGTCGTAACGCGGGAGGCAAGCTCCGGCACACGGAGCGCGTTCGCCGAAATTGTGGGGCTTGAGAAAGCGAACGCGCCCGAAACGGCTATTGTTCCAAACGCCACAACCTGCGATAGCACGGGCGCAATACAGACCACCGTATCGCAAAACGCGAACGCAATAGGCTATATGTCGTTCTCTGACGCGGACAACACCAAGATTAAAACACTCGGCTACAACGGAGTCGTCTGCTCTGAAGCCGCGCTTAAAGACGGCAGCTATACGCTCAAACGCGAGTTCTACTTAGTCACCAAAACCGGCGCGGAACTTTCGCCAGCCGCCAAAGCCTTCATGGAGTTCGTGACCGGCTCGGACGGTCAGAAAATTGTAGCCGGCAACAAATTGCTGCCCATAGAATAGGGGTTGCGTTATGGAAAACTCAATCGTCCGCGCGGGAAGGTCGAAAGCGCCCGTTGAAACCGTAATGAACGTCATTTTCCTGATATGCGGTTTGGCGGCGGTTGTGTCGGTTGTGCTCATATCGCTGTATATGGTGTTTTCCGGCGCGCCCGCCATAGCGAAAATCGGCCCGCTGAAATTCCTCGCCGGACAGATTTGGAATCCTGAGGCAAGCGAGTTTGGGATACTCCCGCTGATACTTGCGTCGGTGACGGCGACGGGGCTTGCGGTCGCTGTCGCCGTACCCGCCGCGCTGTGTGTGGCTGTGTTTTTGACGCACGTGGCGGGCAGGCGGACGGCCGCAGCGCTCTTATTCATAATCGAATTGTTGGCGGGCATACCCTCGGTCGTGTACGGCTTGATGGGCGCGATTTTGATTGTGCCGCTTGTGTTTAAGGCGCAAACCGCGCTCGGCTTGCCCATGAGCGGCTCGCTTTTGGCGGCGGCGATTGTGCTTGTTATCATGATTTTACCGACGATTATAAGCGTCTCGGCGGCCGCGATAAATGCCGTGCCTGAGCAATATAATGACGTTTCGCTGGCGCTCGGCTCGTCGAAAATGCAGAGCATTGTACACGCTATTATCCCCGCCGCGAAAAGCGGGATTGCGTCGGGCGTCGTGCTTGGCGTTGGGCGCGCCATAGGCGAGACTATGGCGGTTATGATGGTGGCCGGTAACGCGCCGATTATGCCGGAGCTGCTGAAGCCCGCGCGGTTGCTTACTGTCGGGATTTCGATGGAGTGGGCGTACTCGTCCGGTTTGCACCGCGAGGCTTTGTATGGCGTAGGTCTTGTGCTGTTCGCGTTCATTATGATTATCAACGTTCTGCTTAGCTCCGTACTCAAAAAAGGCGGCGCGAAGCGATGAATAGAGCGGTGAGCGGCATTACGGGCAAGCGAAAACGTCCGGCTGACGCGTTGCTGTATTTGGTTATCGGGTTGTTTACCGCGGCGGTGTTCGCGATGACGGTGTACTTTGCGGTGTATATATTCGTCAAAGGATGCGCGGGCATTACGTTCGCCCTTCTAACCACCGCGCCTAACCCAATAATCAGAACAATCGGAATACTGCCCGCTATCATCAACACGGCGTATATCATACTGCTGACGCTTGCGTTCGCCGTGCCGGTTGGCGTGGGCGGTGCGGTTTATATAAATGAATACGCGAAAAGCGGGAAATTGATTCGCGTTATAGAGTTCACCACCGAAACGCTGTCGGGCATACCGTCCATCATTTTCGGCGTGTTTGGGTACGTGTTCTTTTGCGTGTTCCTAAATCTGAAAGTGTCTCTTATAGCGGGGGCCTTAACGCTGACGATAATGGTGCTGCCGACGATAATCCGCACGGCGCAGGAGGCGTTAAAAGCAGTGCCTCTGTCATACCGAGAGGGCGCGGCGGGGCTTGGCGCGTCAAAATGGTATATGATTAGGACAATTCTGCTGCCGAACGCGTCAAGCGGGATTATTACCGCCGTCATCTTATCCGTAGGCAGAATTGTCGGAGAATCCGCCGCCCTGCTACTCGTGGCGGGCGGAAGCGCGATGTATCTGCCTAAGGGCAGTTTCTTTGAGCAGATAAAAAATTCTGGGTCAACTCTGGCGGTAGAATTATACCGCTACGCTTATTCGCGGGGCGAAAACGAGGTAGGGTTCGCAATCGCCGCGCTACTATTGATTATTGTAATCGGGCTGAACCTGTCCGTCAAACTAATAGGCAAACGGCTGAAGGGAGGCGCAAAATGACGAAAATCGTGACGGAAAACCTGCACTTGCATTACGGCGAAAATCACGCCCTGCGAGGGATAAATTTGAATATACTCACAAACAAAATCACCGCGCTTATCGGGCCCTCCGGCTGCGGCAAGTCAACATATCTTAAAACCCTCAACCGCATGAACGACAACGTGCCGAACGTGAAAATATCCGGGACTGTCCTGCTCGATAGCGAGGACATATACGGCGATACGGTAGATGTGACCAAGCTACGTAAAAAAGTGGGGATGGTGTTCCAGTCGCCGAACCCGTTCCCGATGAGCATATATGATAACGCGGCGTATGGGCTTAGAATCCACGGCGTAAAAAAGCGGCTACTGATTGACGAAATCGTGGAGCAAAGCCTTCGCGGCGCGGCGATTTGGGACGAGGTGAAAGACCGGCTGAAAACGCCCGCGCTCGCGCTGTCGGGCGGTCAGCAGCAACGCCTGTGTATAGCGCGGACGCTTGCCGTTTCGCCGGAAGTTATACTTATGGACGAACCGACAAGCGCGCTTGACCCCATCTCCACCATGAAGATAGAGGAGCTGATGAGTGAGCTTACGAAACAATACACCGTGGTTATCGTGACGCATAATATGCAGCAGGCGGCGAGAATATCCGATTACACGGCGTTCTTCCTGCTCGGCGAAATGATTGAATACGACGAAACCAACCGCATTTTTGCCGCGCCGAAAGACCCTCGCACGGAAAATTATATAACGGGACGTTTCGGATAAGAGTATAAGGGAGGAATGGCAATGACGGCAAGAAATGCCTTTGACGCGGAGCTTGACGCGTTAAATCTCGAACTGGTCAAAATGGGCGGCATGATTGAGGAAGCGATTGAAAACAGCGTCGCCGCGTTCAAAAATCAGGATAACGCCCTCGCGCAATTGGTAGCGGACGGCGACGCGAAGGTTGACGATATGGAAAAGCGGATTGAAACGCGGTGTCTGTCGCTCATCATACGTCAACAGCCCGTCGCCAAGGATTTAAGGCTCATATCCGCCGCGCTGAAAGTCATTACCGATATGGAGCGCATCGGCGACAACGCTGAGGACATCGCGAGGCTTTCTATGGCTATTACGGGCGAGCATATCTTTGACGTGGTTAAGCATATTCCCCAAATGTCGGAGTGCGCGCTCAAAATGGTACACGACGCCGTTACGGCGTTTGTGAATCACGATTTAACGCTTGCGAGAACCGTAATCGACACTGACGACGTGGTTGACAACTTGTTTTGCGACGTGAAAGCTGAGATCTCCGAGGTTCTGAAGCGCGGCATGGACATTCACAACAACACGGTTGACTTTCTGATGATCGCGAAATATCTGGAGCGCATAGCCGACCACGCGGTAAACATCTGCGAGTGGGCGGAGTTTTCGCAGACGGGAAAACACAAGGACAAGCAAATTTTATAACCCAAATTTTATAACCTACAGAGGGCGGAAAATGCCGACGCTGATTTATGTAATCGAGGACGACGAAAACATTCGCGTAATGCTTCAAATGGCGCTCACTTCTTTCTCATACGGCGTTTTGGCGTTTGACAACGCGGAGGACGCGCTTGCCGAATGCGAAAAAATTATGCCGTCGCTCTTTATATTCGATATTATGCTACCCGGAATGGACGGAGTGAGCGCGGTCAGGTTGCTGCGGGCAAAGGATAAATCCGTGCCTGTGCTTATGCTCACGGCTAAGGACACGGAGGTTGACAAGGTCGTCGGGCTTGACGCGGGCGCGGACGATTATTTAGCAAAGCCCTTCGGCGTTATGGAGCTTGCGGCGAGAGTTCGGGCGCTTCTGCGAAGAGGCGCGCCGCAAGACGAGCCGGTGATTACGCAAGGAGACTTGACAATCAACATAGCGTCAAGAGAGGTCAGGATTGGCGGCGGTTTGATTGAACTGACGTATAAAGAGTTTGAGCTGCTGTTATTGCTCGCGAAAAACATAGGCAGAGTAATGCCGCGCGACGAGCTGTTGAACGCGATTTGGGGCTATGATTATTGTGGCGAAACGCGGACGCTTGACGCGCATATCAGGTCGTTGCGCCGAAAGCTCTGCGACGACGCCGAAAATCAGACGTACATTAAGACGGTGCGCAGTGTGGGCTACCGTTTTTGCGAGGGCAAAGTATGAGAAAAGCTATATATGTCAGATTTGTTGTTATCGCTCTGATTACGGCTGTGTTGTGCGGCGTAATTTCAGCCGCGCTCTTCGCGTTGAACGAGGAAGAACAGACGCGAGGACATCTTTCCGCGCTCTGCTTCGCCGTATCGCGGATATACGAGGTCAATCCCGACGCGCTTTACTTGTCGGGCTTTGCCGACGGCGGGCGGGTTACGATTGTCGCGCCGGACGGTACGGTTTTGGCTGATTCAAGCGCGAGCGCCGACACGATGGAAAATCACGGCAGGCGCGAGGAGATAATAAGAGCTAACGCAAAGACCCCAGTAACGGTAAGCCGAAAATCCGAGACTCTCGCCGCTCCGTTTATGTACGCGACGATTAAGCTGAGCGACGGCAATATCCTAAGATTAGCGCGGGAGTATTCCGGCATAGGCGGCGGAATTATTCATCAGCTTCCAATCGTGATAGCCGCCCTGACAGTCGCGCTTTTTATCGCGGCGTTTACGGCCAATACCTTCACTAAAAAGGTCATATATCCGCTCGAAAAAGCGGCGGACGATATTGCCGCCGGAAGCTATGACGCGCTGAGCGGCGGCGGTTATTACGAGGTTGAAAAAATCACGGGCAGAATCAAGGCTTTGCTTGACAAAATCAACAAATCGCAACAGGAAACGGCGGCGGAAAAATATAAAATCGAGTACATTCTGTCCGGTATGCCGGAGGGTTTTGTTCTGCTTGACGCCGACAAAAAAATACAGCTTGCGGGCAAGAGCGCGAAAAAAATATTCCGGTGCAAGTCCGTCGTCGCGGGGCGGGATATTTCGGTCTTGACGCGCAACGTAAAAATCGCGGAGAGCGTCCAGAAAGCCGTGACGGAAAACTCTTTTGGCATTTTCGATTTGAATATAGACGACGCGGTTTATTCCGTGCGCGTGTCGCCCGTTTCAGAGGGTGAATTTGGCGCGCTCGGGGTGACGATTTTGCTTGTTGACGTAACGGCGGAGCGCCGCGCGCAGTCGCTACGGAGCGAATTTTTCACCAACGCCTCTCACGAGCTGAAAACGCCGATTACCTCCATTATGGGTTTTTCGCAAATGCTTGAAAACGGTTTGGTCGATAGGCAAAAGAGCGCGGAAATTTGCGCCAGAATTTCAGCGGAATCCCAAAGAATGAGTAATTTAATCGCGGATATTTTGACCATATCGCGCCTCGAAAGCGAAACCGCGGCTGCCGAAACGGAAAGCGTGGATTTAGGCGAAGTCGCGAGCGGCGTATCAGACGCGCTTGCCTTTCAGGCGCGTGAGGCGAATGTCGCCGTGCAGCTTGAGCGCGCGGAGGTACGTGTCAACGCCAACCGGCAACAAATGCACGACTTACTAAACAATCTTGTCGATAACGCAATCAAGTACAACGTGCCGAACGGAAGCGTAACCGTCAGCGTACAATCGCAAAAACGCGGCGCGGTCATAATGGTCGCCGACACTGGCATAGGCATAGCGCCCGCCGCGCAGGGCCGTATCTTCGAACGCTTTTACCGCATAGGCGCGGGGAGCGGAAAGGTGGTCGCCGGAACGGGCTTGGGGCTTGCGATTGTCAAGCATATCGTGAGCGGTCTGAGCGGCGAGATAGAGCTTGAAAGCGCGGCGGGCAAGGGGACGAGGGTTACGGTGGTGTTGCCGGAATATAGACCGTCCGTGTAGCAGATTTCGTTTTTAGCAAGCCCCAAACCACACTCGGAATGTAGAGACGTTGTATGCAACGTCTCTACAAATTTTTAAGAAGGCGGCGCGTAAAATGGCGTTTTACTCGCGCCAAAAAATATTGTGATAAGGCTTATGACGACTTATAATAAAAATGTCCGAAGCATACGTAAGTCCATAAGGGCATCGTGCGCCTCCTAATTAAGAAAGGCCATTCTCCGAGGATACAGACTGATACGTCACACAGAGGGGCGAGGCAATGGAAGTATTCGATAACATCAATAAAACCGTCAAAGATGACTTGATCGTTACAATCAAAAAAGACAGCCGCCTTTCAATAGCCGCCGCCTGTTTCTCTATCTATGCCTATCAGGTGTTGAAGAAACAACTTGACAGCGTTGGTGAACTGCGTTTTATTTTCACCTCTCCCGCGTTTGTGACAGAAAAAGCCCCGAAAGAAAAGCGCGAGTTTTATATACCGCAGCTCAACCGTGAGCGCAGCCTATACGGTACGGAGTTTGAAGTCAAGCTCCGCAATGAGCTATCTCAAAAGGTCGTTGCCCGTGAGTGCGCGGATTGGATTCGGAAGAAAGTCCGTTTTATGTCTAATATTACCAACGAAAACATGAACGGATTTTTGAATGTCGCGACTGAGAAAGAGCGGTTCACTTATATGCCGATGAATGGTTTTACGACAGTGGACATAGGTTGTGAGCGCGGTAACAACGCCTACAACATGATTACAAGGCTTGAAACGCCCGCAAGCGACCAGTTTCTGGCTTTGTTTGACCAAGTGTGGAACGACACAAAACGCCTGCGAGATGTTACCAATGAGGTCATCGACAGCATAACGGCGGCATACAAGGAGAATCCAGCCGACTTTCTTTATTTTTTCACGTTATATAACATCTTCAGCGAGTTTTTGGAGGACATTACCGAGGACAATCTGCCGAATGAAGCGACAGGCTTTAAGGAGAGCTGTATCTGGAACAAACTGTACAGTTTTCAAAAGGACGCGGCGCTTGCGATAATCAGCAAATTGGAGCAGTACAATGGCTGTATTCTTGCCGATAGCGTGGGACTTGGCAAGACTTTTTCGGCGTTAGCGGTTATCAAGTATTATGAGAACCGCAACCGTAATGTGCTCGTGCTCTGCCCGAAGAAACTCAGTGATAACTGGAGAACATTCAGGGAAAACTACAAAAATAACCCCATAGCCAAGGACAGGCTTCGTTATGATGTGTTGTTTCACACCGACCTAATGCGCGAACACGGCCTTTCCGGCGGTATTGACCTCGACAAGATAAATTGGGAGAATTACGACCTCGTTGTGATAGACGAGTCACACAACTTCCGCAACGGCGGCGAGGTTTACGGCGAGGACAGAAAAGAGAATCGCTATCTGCGTCTTTTGAATCGCGTCATTCGCAGAGGCGTAAAAACAAAAGTGCTTATGCTATCGGCAACGCCTGTGAATAACCGCTTTACCGATTTGCGTAATCAATTGCGCCTTGCTTACGAAGGCGACCAGACGCTTATCAACAAAAAACTGAACGTATCCAAGCCTATCGACGAGATTTTCAAGAACGCTCAAACCGTTTTCAACAAGTGGAGCAAGCAGGATGACCGCAAGTCCGAAGAATTGCTAAAGCAGCTCGATTTCGACTTTTTTGAAGTGCTTGATAGCGTGACGATCGCCCGTTCGCGCAAGCACATTCAAAAATATTACGATATGACCGAGATAGGCGCTTTCCCGAAGCGGCTGCCTCCTATTTCGCTTCGCCCATGCCTGACAGACCTCAACCGCGCCATAAATTACGGCGAAATCTACGGAGAGCTCTCAAGGCTGAATCTTGCCGTATATGCTCCGATGAACTACGTCCACGCGAGCAAACTTTCAAAATACCTCGACAAGGCGACAAGTGAGGGCGACGCGCTCCGTATAAAGGGGCAAGAAGTCGGTATTGTCAGGCTTATGACTATCAATCTGCTTAAACGCCTCGAAAGCTCGGTTTATTCGTTTCGGATGACGCTCGACCGCATACGAGAGTTGATTAACGGAATGATTGGCAAGATTGACCATTACAGCGGCGGTGCAAGTATTGTCGACGTTGCCGAACTGAATAACACAGATTTCGATTTTGACGACCAAAACACTGACTTTTTGTCTTACGGCAAAAACCGCCGCATCGACCTTGCCGATATGGACTATTTGTCGTGGCGTGAACAACTTGCGGCGGACGCGGAAATATTAAACCTGCTTGCCCTTATGGTAGCCGATATTACGAGCGAGCACGACGGCAAACTGCAAGAGTTGTTAAAACTTATAACCCAAAAGATAACCGCCCCGATTAACGGCGACAATAAGAAAATACTGATATTTTCGGCGTTTTCGGACACGGCGGAGTATCTTTACGCAAACGTGAGCGCATACGTCAAAGACCGCTTTGAGCTTGATGTGGCAATGATAACAGGCTCCACCGACGGCAAAACCACTGTGAAATTGCAACACACCGATATGAATACTATTTTGACGCTGTTCTCGCCGCTCTCGAAAGATAAAGACATACTAATGCCGGAAAGTAACGCTAAAATTGACATACTCATAGGCACAGATTGCATCTCCGAAGGCCAAAACTTGCAAGATTGCGACTACTGCGTGAACTACGACATACACTGGAACCCTGTGCGGATAATACAGCGTTTCGGGCGCATTGACCGTATCGGCAGCCGGAATGCCGTTATTCAGCTTGTAAACTTTTGGCCTGATATGGAGCTTGACGAATATATCAACCTCAAAGGGCGCGTCGAAACACGAATGACAATTGTGGTCGCGGCGGCTACCGGCGACGAGAACCCCATAGACCCGGACGCAAAGGGAGAGCTTGAATACCGCAAGGCTCAGCTCGAACGCCTGCAACACGAGGTTGTTGATATTGAAGATATGCAAAGCGGGATTAGCATAATGGACTTGGGGCTTAACGAATTCAGGCTCGATTTGCTTGATTATGTAAAGACCCACGGCGATCTTGACGCTATGCCTTTTGGGCTTCACACGGTAGTTCCGTCAAGCGCCGACTGCCCGCCGGGCGTCATCTATGTGCTGAAAAATATCAACGGCGGCGTGAATATCGGCAACCAAAATCAGATACACCCGTTTTATATGGTGTACATAACAAACGGCGGCGAGGTTGTCTGCGACCATTTGTCGCCAAAGGCGATGTTCGACACCTTGCGCCTGCTGTGCAAGGGCAAAACGAAGCCGATTGACAGCTTGTGCCGCGAGTTCAATACCGAAACTAAAGACGGAAAGAATATGCGCCGCTATTCCGAATTGCTAAGCAACGCGATTGACAGTATCATTGACGCAAAAGGACAGAGCGAACTTGACGCTTTTTTAAGCGGAGAAGCGGTCAGTTTTGCGAGCGGACAGATAAAAGGTCTTGATGACTTCGAGCTGATATGTTTTTTAGCGGTGAGGTGACATATGCTCGGACTGCCAAAATCCACCGAAATCATCCGACAGCTTCCTAAAAAAGCTATCTATGATAAATTTGAGTTAAAAAGCTCGGACAGACAGCGCTTCGATGACAATATTAGCCGAATAACGCTTGTAAACGAGGTTTCCCCGAAAACCACGGCGATAGCGGCGGGTGAAACAGTCAAGGCGTTCTTTGTGGCGCTTGTTACACTTAAAACCACCGACTGCGACCCGAAGAATATGCAGCTTTTGACAAAACTCATACCGCAAAATATGCTGTATGTTCTTGAGTACGACGGCAGTACCCGGCTCGCGGTATATCGCACGAAACTGTTACAGGCAGAGCCGGAGCCGCTTACCGAACTGACCGTCTCGTTGGTCGGCTTGAACCTTGACGACGTATGGCATAATATTGTTATCCAAATCAGCGGCACAACTATGGCCGAGGGCAGAACGCTCGACGAGCAGCTTGCCGCTGACGAAGAACGCGCGAAATTGCTACGGCGCATAGAGCAAATTGAACGGCAGGCAAGGAGCGAGAGACAACCGAGGCGGAAGTGGGAACTGGCGGAGGAAGCGAAAAGGCTGAAGCTATAGATGGAGGTAGGTCGTAATGGCTAAAACAAGATATTTTGACCCAGCGGAAACGGTCAGAGGTATACAGCAAGTGTTGGTGTCAGACAAGAAGAAAATCGCATTTCTTTTTGGGGCAGGTACTTCATTGGCAAAGCGCAGTAATGACGCGCCTTACGTCCCTGCCGTCGGGAAAATGACAGAAATAGTAGAAGCCAAAATAGCAAAAAACGCAAAATACAAGTCCGTATTGAGTAAGATAAAGACAGAACTCATTGCCACGCCGCTTGGCTATAACATTGAAACGCTTTTGACAAATGTTGAGGATAAAATCCGTGTTATTGGAGGCGGCGAGCTAAATGGACTCAAAAGAAACGGCTTTGAGAAACTTGCAGAACAGATAAAAGTAAATATCCGCGAAATTGTGAGCATACATAAAGACCTTACTGACGAACAAGAGCAGCAACTGGTGCAATACGATTTCGCTAAATGGATGAAGAATGCCGATAGGAAATACGCTGTCGAGATTTTCACTACTAACTATGACTATCTCATTGAGTTAGGTCTGGAAGCAGTGGACGTGCCGTATTATGACGGATTTTCAGGCAGCTATATGCCGTTCTTCAACTCTGAGTCATTGGAAGATATGAATTTTCTCCCCCGACAAACAAAGCTATGGAAAATACATGGATCGCTCGGATTACACGAAGTTGCCACAGACGCAAAGAGGAAGATTATTCGCAAAAGGTCGGATTCGGATGCTTTGTTGATATACCCATCTTCATTCAAATATAGCAACTCCAAGAAAATGCCCTATGCGGCTTTTATGGACAGGTTAAACGACTTTCTGAAACAGGATGACACAGTATTGTTTGTCTGCGGCTATTCATTCGGAGACGAACACATCAATGAGCGCATTATTTCTGCGTTAAACACGAATACAACATCCCATGTCTTTGTTCTTTTTTACGATATTGAATGGGAAGACGATACTAAGAAATATGCTCTAACTCCAGACTGCAAGCTCGCTCAAATTGCGTTAAACAATAGGCGAATAAGCGTATTGGGCGCTCGCAACGCTATAGTCGGTTCAGTATACGGAACATGGAAGCTTAAACGCGAGCCTGATAAAGAGGATTCACTTAACGTGCAATGGTTTTTCGATGAAGACGCTCCCATCAATGATGAGGTGGGAATAAATGAAGAACTGCAAGGCAATGAGACATGGACAGGCGAGGGGGAGTTGACTTTACCCAACTTTACCCATTTTGTTGACTTCCTGAAAAACATGATTCCAAAAAATGAATGGGAGAATAGCGCAAATGGGTAAGTATCAAACTGAAATCGGGAGCGTTATCAGCGTAAGCGGGAATAGTGTAACCGTACAACTGTCGGATTCCGTCAAATCAAACTCCCCCATCATCGACGGGGTTGTGTATCGTATCGGGCAAATTGGGTCTTTCCTGAAAATACCGTTGGGCTATGCAAGCCTGTTTGGGATTGTCACGAAAATCGGAGCTGCCGCTATACCAGCGAATGTTAGTGAAGCGATTAAGGATAATTATGATATTCTCGCCAATCAGCAATGGTTGACATTAACCCTCATTGGCGAACAGATAGGTAGCCGTTTTGAACGTGGTATATCTCAATCGCCAACAACGGGCGATAGCGTTCATATTGTGACTTTGGGCGATTTGGAGTACGTTTACGGAGGATATAATGAACAATCCTCCATCAATATTGGCAATATCAGTGTTTCGGAAAGCCTAAATGCTTACCTGCATTTGGATAAGCTAATATCACGCCATTTTGCGATAATAGGCTCAACCGGAAGCGGCAAATCTAATGCTGTTGGCATAACGCTAAATGCAATCATTGAAAAGCGCTTTCCCCGCGCGAGGATATTACTATTAGACCCACACGGCGAATACAACAGTGTTTTCGGTAATCGTAGCAGGGTTTTCAGGGTCAATACGCCTCGTGAGGAAACACGGCTATATATCCCTTACTGGGCATTACCATTCTCTGAGTTCATTAGCTTGTTTGATGGCAATTTAAACGACCAGAATAAAGAGTATTTCCGAACCAAAGTGGTAGAAGCAAAGTTAAAAGGCATGGAAGTCAACGGAATTCCAATAGCACCCGCAATGATCACCGCAGATTCTCCTGTGCCCTTCAGTATCAAACAGCTGTGGTTTGAATTGGATGATTTTGAGCGGCAGACGTATCGAGAAAGAGCAAAGCCTGAAACCCACACTTTGAAAACCACTGGTGACGCTAATACACTCACCCCAAACGAATATGAACCTGCGGCAGCAGGAGGCGGAAGTCCGTTCCTGAACAATCAAGCCAAAGGCATTTTGAGCTTCTTGGATAGCATCCGTTCACGCTTAAAAGACGCTCGCTATGATTTTCTTTTTCGGCCGGGAGGTTATACCCCAAACTTGGACGGCAAGGTAGAAAAGGACTTATCGGAATTGTTATTTTCATGGGTTGGCAATAATAAGCCAATCACAATACTGGATATTTCCGATGTCCCGTCAGAGATTATGATGTCTGTTGCCGGAACCTTGCTTAACATCATCTATGAGGCATTGTTTTGGGGACAGGAATTACTTGTGGGCGGCAGAAAGCAACCTCTATTGATTGCTCTCGAAGAAGCACATAATTATTTGCGTTCCGGCGAGCATTCAATAGCCTCACGAACAGTACAGCGTATTGCAAAAGAGGGTAGAAAATACGGAGTAGGATTACTCTTGGTAACACAACGCCCATCGGAGCTTGATGAAACGGTATTAAGCCAATGCGGAACCATTATCGCATTGCGAATGAACAATACAAAAGATAGGGGATATGTTGCGGCGGCTATTCAGGACGAGTTGCAAGCACTTGTAGAATTGCTCCCGAGCTTGCGTACTGGTGAGGGTATTATTTCCGGTGAAGGTGTCAGCATACCGTCAAGAGTGCAATTTTACAAACTCTCCAATGCTCCGAAAAGCGCAGACCCAGAAGTAACAAAAAAATGGAACAACGAACATATGCAAAGCGAGGATGACTACAAGCAACTTGTTTCATTATGGCGAAATAAACAGTTCAGAATGGAGGAAAACGATGATGAGTAATTCTAACGTGGAGATGATAGCTGTCAGTTCATCGAATGTGGCAGCGATTGGTTACGATTGGGCTAACCAGATACTCTATGTACAATTCACAAACAATATGCTCTATAACTATAAGGGTGTCCCTGTTGGTGAGTTTGAGGGATTGCAGAGTGCGCCATCCATTGGCTCCTATTTGCACAGGAATATCAAAAATCTATACCCCTACGAGCGAGTAGAGTAGCAGAACGTCTAACTGTTGCAAATGGCGCCGTATATTAGAATTGAGGGACAAAACTGATGGACAAACTCAAAATGCAGACTGCCGACCTTGCCGCCGCGAATTTTGCAACCCTCGCGGCGTTGTTTCCCAACGCCATCACCGAAACCATTGACGAGAACGGCATCGTCGTTCGCGCCATCGACGCTGACGTTCTATCGCAGGAGATTAACACCCGCGTCGTATCCGGCAAAGAGGAACGCTACCAATTCACATGGCCGGACAAGAAAAAATCCGTCCTGCTCGCCAACGCCCCTATTGCGGCGACGCTACGCCCGTGCCGCGCCGAGAGCGTGGACTTCGACAACACCGAAAACCTCTACATTGAGGGCGACAACCTCGACGTACTGAAACTGTTGCAGGAAACATACCTTAACCGCGTCAAGATGATATACATCGACCCGCCGTACAACACAGGAAACGACTTTATCTACGAGGACGATTTCGCCGAGGACGCGGGCGAGTTTTTGTCGCGCGACAGACAATACGACGAGGACGGCAACCGCCTTGTGCGAAACCTTGACAGCAACGGGCGTTTCCACACCGACTGGCTGAATATGATTTATCCGCGTCTGCGGTTGGCGAGGGATTTGTTGCGCGATGACGGGATTATTTTTATTAGCATTGATGATAACGAAGTGGCGCAGTTGCGGAAAATTTGCGATGAGATTTTTGGGGCAAGTAATTTTGCAGCAGAACTTATTTGGCAAAGAGCTTTTTCGCCTAAAAATGATTCAAAATACACGTCGAACGACCATGATTATGTTTTGTGTTACGCAAAAAGCTTAGTGAATTTCAATATCGGTAGATTGCCCCGAACTGAAGAAGCAAACGCAAGATACAAAAACAATGATAATGACCCGCGTGGTGGTTGGACTTCTGGCGATTTGTCTGTGAAAACGTATAGCGCTGAGTATGACTATTCAATCAAGACACCAAGCGGACGTGAAGTTGCGCCTCCACATGGTTCATGTTGGCGTGTTTCAAAAGAAAAATTTGCCGAATTGGTTGCTGATAACCGTATTTGGTTCGGCGAGGATGGCGATAATGTTCCACGTCTTAAAAGGTTTTTGTCCGACGTGCAAGACAATATGGTTGCGTCAAGTCTAATGTTGTTTCAAGACGCAGGACACAGTCAGGAGGGACGTCAGGAATTAAAGAAGTTATTTGACGATAAGGGATATTTTGACGGTCCAAAACCGGTTCGTTTGTTACGAAGATTGTTGATGCTTGGCAATGTTCAAGATAATGATATTGTTTTGGACTTTTTCTCCGGCTCGGCGACGACCGCTCACGCCGTTATGCAACTTAACGCCAAGGATGGCGGTAAGCGCAAGTTTATTATGGTGCAAATTCCCGAAGTTTGCGCTCCTGACAGCGAGGCGGCGAAAGCGGGGTACGCGAACATCTGCGAAATCGGCAAGGAGCGCATACGCCGTGCTGGGGCAAAAATCAAGGCCGACAGCCCTTTGACAACTACAGACCTCGACACAGGCTTTCGCGTCCTCAAGCTCGACAGCAGCAACATGAAAGACGTATACTACACGCCGCAGGACACCGTTCAGCTTAACCTTGACGGACTAATCGAAAACATAAAAGAGGACAGAACGCCGGAGGATTTGCTGTTTTCAGTTATGCTTGATTTGGGGATTTTGTTATCAAGCAAGATTGAAACGCGTAAAATCGGCGGCGTGACGGTGTTCTTTGTGAATGACAATTATCTGACCGCCTGTTTTGAGCGAGTAACGGACGAGATTATAACGGAAATAGCGCAGGCTAAGCCATATTACGCCGTGTTCCGCGACAGTAGTTTCGCGTCCGATAGTACGCTTGTGAACTTCGAGCAGGTGTTTAAGACGTACAGCCCGACTACGATTAGGAGGGTGCTGTGATGGCGAAGAATGACGAGAACAAAATCCAAATCCGCAACAGTGCCAATGACTTCCTTGTGTTCTCAAAGGAAAACGGCGGCGACGGTGTTGACGTGTTGGTTGCCGACGAAAACGTGTGGCTGACGCAGAGGTCTATCCGCTCGCTCTACGAAGCGTCCAAAAGCAATGTGTCGGAACACTTGACCGCCATCTTCGCAAGCGGCGAGTTGGATGAGGATTCAGTTGTTCGGAAATTCCGAACAACTGCCTCTGACGGCAAACAGTACACACAGAAATACTACAATCTCCAAGCGATTATCGCCGTGGGCTTCAAAATCAATTCTGAAAAGGCCATTCGTTTCCGTGCGTGGGCGGCAGACGTTCTGGCCGACTTTGCGATGAAAGGCTATGTGCTTGACAAGGAGCGGCTGAAAAACGACAAGATATTTTCGCAGACTTATTTCGAGCGTCTGCTTGAAGATATACGGGAGATACGCCTTTCCGAGCGCAAGTTCTATCAAAAAGTCACCGACATTTACGCGCTGTCCTATGACTATGACCCGAAAAGCCGGGAAACGCTCCTGTTCTTCAAAACCGTGCAGAACAAGTTGCACTTCGCCATCCACGGCCACACGGCGGCAGAAATCATCGTGGAACGCGCCGACGCGACTAAGGACTGCATGGGCTTGACCACTTGGGAGGCCGCGCCCAAAGGCAAAATCCGTAAGTCCGACGTGACCATCGCCAAAAACTATCTGGGCGAACAGGAAATGCAATCGCTCGAAAGGATTGTCACGGCCTATTTGGAGTTCGCGGAGTTTCGGGCGACACGGCAGATTCCGATGTCGCAGGACGACTGGAAGAAGCGGCTTGACTTGTTCCTGCAAGCGACTGGCACGGACTTGCTGACCAACGCGGGCAAGGTCACGGCATTGGAGGCGAAAATCCACGCGGAGGGCGAGTTTGAGAAGTATCGCGTCATTCAGGACAGGCTGTTCATCTCCGACTTCGACAAGTTCTTGGAAGAAGCGGGCACCCTGGACTTGACCCGCGAGGCGAACGCGAAGGACGGTGACAGCGAATGAAATTTAATTTCAAGATACAACCTTTCCAAACGGAAGCGGTTGACAGTGTTGTCGGTGTGTTTAACGGTCAGCCAAAGCCGGACCGCGCGGTCTACCGCCGCGACGTAGGCGTTCAGAAAAAACAATCCCAAATTAAAATCTTCGACGAAGCCGGAGACGACACGGGCTATCTGAATGCGGTCGTCACTCTGTCCGACGAACAGCTTCTGACAAATATCCGCCGCACACAAACAATAAATAACATAAAACTATCGCCCGCGCTTGTCAAAGAACTCGGCGCGGTCAGCCTCGATGTTGAGATGGAGACAGGAACGGGCAAAACGTATGTCTATATCAAAACAATGTTTGAACTGAACGAGCGTTACGGTTGGAGCAAGTTTATAGTTGTCGTGCCGAGCGTCGCTATCCGTGAGGGCGTAAAAAAGAGCTTCGAGATAACGCAGGAGCATTTTATGAAGCAGTACGGCAAAAAGGCGCGGTTTTTCGTGTACAATTCCTCAAATCTGCACCAACTTGACGAGTTTTCGCAAAACTCCGGCATAAACGTAATGATAATCAACATTCAGGCGTTCGCAACGTCGCTGAAAGAGGACGGCAGAAGCAAGGAAGCGCGTATTATTTACAGCAAACGCGACGAGTTCGGGAGCCGCCGACCGATTGACGTTATCAAGGCGAACCGACCGATAATCATACTCGACGAACCGCAGAAAATGGGCGGCTCGGCTACGCAAAACGCTCTTAAGAATAATTTCAACCCGCTGTTTTCGCTGAATTACTCCGCTACGCACAAGACCTCGCATAACCTTGTGTATGTGCTTGACGCGCTTGACGCCTATCAGAAAAAGCTCGTCAAAAAGATAGAGGTCAAGGGTTTTGAGGTCAAGAACCTACGCGGAACGGACAGGTATAGTCATTTAATTTAAGTAAATCTAAAACAACACCGATAACATAAGCATGACATACGATAAAAAATTCAGGAAACAAGCTATAGCGTATAAAGACAACGGACACACATTCAAAGAACTCAATGAAGTCTTTGGAATAGACAGTGGGCGATATTATCGCTGGAAAGAACTGCTCGAAACGACAGGCTCGCTTGAGGACAAAAAGGTTTGCGAGAGAAAGAGAAAGATCGACAAAGACGAATTAAAAAAGGCTCTTGAGGAGAAGCCGGATAGTTATCTTTATGAACTCGCAGAACTCTTTGATTGTACTGTCCAAGCTATTTTCTACGCATTACGCAAGATGA
>BNVG01000025.1 GCA_025997935.1 Synergistales bacterium
CGGTGGACGGCAAAGACGCGTTCGACAAATTTACGCAAAATCCGCCTTATTTTTATGATTTAATTCTCATGGATATACAAATGCCGAACATCGACGGATACAAGGCCGCCGCGCTCATTCGCTCAAGCGGACGCGAAGACGGCGGCATACCCATCGTCGCCATGACCGCAAACGCCTTAAAGGAAGACGTCGACGCCGCTTTGAAAGCCGGGATGAACGACCATTTGGCAAAACCCATAGATTTCGATCTTTGTATCAGAACAATCAAAAAATATTGCGGCTCAACAAAATAAGGCCGCTTGAAAAAGGGAGGCAAATTCAGATGAAAAAGGTAATTTTATTATTGGTTGTTTTTGTGGCGCTGGCTGTGACGGCGGCGGTTTATCTGAGAAGTTCCGACAAGACGGTAGGCGTGTGCATGCCGATGCGCGCGGTAGACAGGTGGATGCTTGACGGGGATAACATCAAAAAGCAGCTGGAAGCCAAAGGTTATAAGGTCATACTTGAATACGCGGAAAACGATAACGAAAGGCAGAGGGCGCAAATCGAAAACATGATAGACCGCAGGTGCAGCGCGCTTATTATCGCGGCGGCCGATTGCTACGGTTTGAATGACGTTTTGGAAAAAGCGCGTAAAAACGACATTAAGATAATCGCGTACGACCGCTTGTTGATGCAGACCGAATTTGTGGACTATTATTGCACATTTGACAATTTCGAGGTCGGCGCGGTGCAGGGCGAGTATATTGAAAAAGCCTTCAATTTGAAGGACGCCGCGCCCGAGTCCGCCAACATAGAAATCGTATCCGGCGCCGCCGACGACAGCTGCGCGGTGGAAAATTACAACGGGCAGATGAGCGTCCTAAAACCCTACATCGACGGCGGAAAAATAAAGGTGTTCAGCGGCGAGACGGGATTCGAGCCGACGGCTATCGCGGACTGGTCTTCGGAGGGCGCGAAAAACTACATGAAGAATTTGCTGAGCAAATATTACGCCGACGGAGCGCAGTTGGACGCGGTTCTTTCCGCAAATGACAGCATGGCGCGGGGCGTCATCGAAGCGCTCGAAGAGGCCGGTTACGGAAGCAAAGACAAGCCGTGGCCCGTCATCACCGGACAGGACTGCGACAAGGAAAACGTAACGGCCATGATAAAGGGCGTTCAGTCGATGTCGCTCTTTATCGATACGCGCGCCTTAGCGACGCGGGCGGTGGATTTGACCGACGATATACTTTTGGGCAAAACTCCCACGATAAACAACGCGACGAGATACGACAACGAAGTGAAAATCGTTCCCGCTTCCATCTGCAAGCCTATCTATGTGGATAAGAACAATTATTCCGAGGTTCTCGTAAGAAGCGGCTACTACAAAAGGGAGGATTTCACGGAATAGCGGCTAAAACAAATTTCTTTTCGCGCCAATTCGTAGGGGCGACCGCCTCGGTCGCCCGTTTTTGTGTGTTGCCCTGACACGGGCGACCGAGGGCGGTCGCCCCTACGAGAGGATTACGTCTTGAGTAAACCCATAATCATTTTTTATAATCTATTTTTTCTTGTAAAAAATCGAGGCTATGGCGTCTTCGATGGTTTTACGCGTCAGGTTTTCCAGCGTGGAACGGCTGCCGTCGCCGTCGGTATCATAACCGGACACGCGCGACGCCGCGATGTATTCGTTCAAGTTCTTTGTGTCGTAAAGCTCCATATCGCAAGCGGAACGCGATATGACATACCAATACCCCGGAATAACGCGTTCCTTTACAACTGGTATATCCGTCCAGATGTCTATTTCCTCGTATCTGCCGTCTCTGTTTCTGCGCCGCTCTCTTGAGTGTACCCGTTCCGTGGTCGTGTATCTCTCCGTAGTGGGTTCTTGCCATTTCCGTTCCGTCGTAAGGGAAACCGTGACGTTGAGAACTACGTTGCAAGCGCCGTCAAGATGAGAGTAGAAATATTTCGAGGCCTCTTCGCTCTCGAAGGGGTCTTTGAACGTCGTCGCGCCGTACAACAGCTGGACATTTTGCCAAACGACCCTCGTCTCCCTGAAAAGAAGCGGAACGCTCATGCGATTGGATTGCAGGGCGGCCTCGATCCAGTCCTCTATTCGGGACGGCAAAGACAACGCGACGTTGTCAGGAACAGGGTCGGCGTTGACGGGCCATAGATAAAGGCTTTTGAGTTTTGAAAAATCATATCCTTTTTTGACGTAGGCGTCCGTCTCCGTATGCGCCCTGGCGTGAGCGGCCGGCGCAAACAACACGCAAATCAATATAAAGCACAAAACGACGCGCGTATAGTTTTTTCCTTCAATCTTTCTATTCATAATTTCACATCCGTTCGTCTGATTTTTCTTCCAATTTTTTGTGCACACGTGTCAATTATAGCAGTTGCGGTTATAATAAAGAAGCAAAGTATAAATCGTTCCACCAATATCATAAGGAGGGGTTCTTGAATCATGAAAAAGTTTGCGCTTTTCGCTCTCGTGTTGTCGCTTGTTTTTGCGGCTTCCGCCGCGCCCGCCGCGCCGGCCAAGTTGGTTGTGGCTCACAATCAGACGTCGCAGGAAAATCCTTATCAGTACGGAATGCTCAAGTTCAAAGAAGCGGTCGAGAGACTCTCCGGCGGAGAGTTCTCCGTCGATGTTCATGCCGGAACGATAGGCACGAACGAGGACGAGCTTGTGGAGAAAGTTCAGCTTGGCGCGGCGGATATAATAGTGGCCTCCCCCGGCTTTATGACCAAAATAGGCATACCTGAGGTCGATATGTTCTCCCTGCTCTATCTCTTCGGCGGTTTCAGTCACTGGGAGAAGGTCGTCGACGGCGAGCCCGGCGCGGCTTTGGCCAAGATAATCAACCAAAAATCCGGCAACACCTTCCGTATCGCAAGCTACTGGTCGGCCGGCGTACGCAATTACTACGGCAAAAAACCCATAGAAAAAATAGGCGACCTGAGCGGCTTGAAGATTCGCACCCAGATGTCAGGCGTGGTCGCGGATTTCTGGAAGAAGACCGGAGCTATCCCGACAAACGTGGCCTGGGGCGAGCTGTATCAGGGCTTGCAGCAGGGCATAGTGGACGCGGCCGAGAACGACTACACCAACTTCAGCCTTCTCGACCACCACAAGACGGTCAACGGCAAATTCATCACTGAGACCGAACACGATTTCACCACCCGCGTCGTGTTGATGAACGGTCACAAATGGGACAGCTACAGCGACCAGCAGAAAGCATGGATAACCCAGGCTCTGAAAGAGGCCACGGACGAAGAGCGCAAGGTCACGTACGCACAGCTCGGCAAATCCAAGGATAGAGTCATAGCGGACGGAGCCAAGGTAAACTCCATCGACAAAACGCCCTTCATAGCGATAGCGATTCCCATTCAGGACGAGCTTGCGAAACGTATTGGCATGGAAGATTTTCTGAAATCTATCCGCGCGCTCGGCAAATAAATTTCACCCTTGCAACCCCGGGGCGACCGTCCTCGGTCGCCCTTTTTTCAAATTAGGGACTTTTCTAAAAAAGAGGTGTAGCGTGAAAAAATTCGTTATTGCTGTTCTCCGCGCGCAGGAGGCTCTGGGGACGTTTTTGCTGGCGGTGTTTTTCGTGTCCATTGTAGTGCAGATAGGCGCGAGATATGCGAAAATTTCTCTGCTATGGACAGAGGAAGTGGCAAATTATTCCTTTATATGGGCCGTCTTTATGGGCGCGTCCGCTATGCTCTATCACAGAGCGCATTTCAGTTTCACTTTCTTCCGCGATAAATTCAGGGGTAAAAACGGCGTCATATATGATATTTTTGTCTGCGCGGCCTTGCTCTCGTTTACTGTCCCCATGTTCTGCTACGGTATCATGGTAGCGCGGACGTTCTGGAACTACAACTGGATAAGTCTGCCTTGGATGAAGATGGGCTATACTTGGCTTTGCCTTCCTATAATGGGTTTTACCATGTCGCTCTACACAGTTTGTCATTTGATGGAAGACCTGTCTGCGCTTAAGAGCGGAAGGGGGAACGGGTGATGGGCTGGGAGGCATTGGTAGGGCTTTTTGTTCTGTTGATTTTTCTGGGGGTTCCCATAGCCTTTGTCATCGGGATGATTTCCCTTCTCGGCATAATATCTATTCCGTTTGTGCCCAATATAACGGTGTTTATGAAGATGTTCTACGGCCTGAACTCCTTCGTGTTGCTGGCCATTCCGCTCTTTGTGCTGGCCGCCAACCTTATGAACCACGGGCAGATAACGAAGATGCTTATAGATTTTTGCATAGCTCTTGTCGGAAACATTCGCGGCGGGCTTGCTCACGCCAATATCTTGGTATCCATGATTTTCGCCGGCGTCTCAGGCTCGGCTCAGGCCGACACCGCCGGGGTTGGCAATATGCTTATACCGGCGATGATAAACACGGGCTATGACAAGGAGACCTCCGTAGGCGTGACCGCCGCGTCGTCGACGATAGGCGTCATTATTCCGCCGAGCATACCTATGGTGGTGTACGCCGGGCTGACAAACGCCTCTGTAGCGGCGCTCTTTATCGGAGGAATGGTTCCCGGTATCCTCATAGGCTTAACGATGATGGGAATTGTCGTGTGGAAGGGGCGCAAACTAAACTTCCCTATATACGAAAAAACGGCTCGGGGCGAAGTTTGGGCGCTTTTCAAAAAATCTTTCCCGGCGCTGTTGGCGCCCGTCATCATAGTGGGCGGCATAAGCACGGGCTGGTACACGCCAACTGAGGCGGCGGCGTTCGCGTCCATCTATTCGATGCTCATCAGCCTATTCGTCTACAAAACCCTTAAAATGAGAGACATGCCCGGCATTCTCAAAGAAACCCTGAAACTGAGTTCCCTGTCGCTCTTCGCCTTGGCCACAGCCAGCGCCCTTGGGGAGTTGCTGGGGTACTACAAAGTCTCAGACCACGTCGCGACGTTCTTTATGGCTTATGTTTCGAGCGCCAGCGTCTTTATGATGGTGGTTATCGTGTTTTTCCTCTTTATAGGGACATTTATGGACGCCATTCCGGCGATGATTCTCTTCACGCCCGTATTACTCCCCATAGCCACAAGCCTCGGCATCTCCTCCGTGCATTTGGGAATTGTCACCGTGATAACATTGGCCATCGGTTTAGTGACCCCGCCGTACGGCTTATGCCTTTTGATAGCCAGCTCCATAGCCGACCTACCTATTGAGCGTTCTCTTATGGGAGTCCTCCCCTATATTACGTCGTTGTTGATTATTCTGATATTGGTTGCGCTGTTCCCGTCTGTAGCGTTTTTCCTGCCGCAGTTTTTAGGGCTAATGTAAAAAGGAGAGTCTGACATGAAGATTCTGCAATTTGGCGAAGGTAATTTTCTGCGTTGTTTTTTTGACTGGATGCTTCAAAAAATAGAGGACTCCACCGAAAAAAGGTACGAAGTAACTCTCGTCCAACCCATCCCAAATGGACTTGTCAAGGAAATAGCGGCGGCGGGGGAATATCGCGTTCTTTTGCGCGGCTACGAGGGCGACAAATACGTCGAGACGCTGGACAAAGTGGGCGTCATCAAAAAAGGAATAAATCCCTACGAGGAGTTCGATGAATATTTATCGGTCGGCTTAGGCGACATCGGGCTTGTGGTGTCGAACACCACGGAGGCCGGAATATTTCACGACCCCGCTCAGACAAAGCCGCACAATTTCCCGTCGTTTTTGGCGTTTCTGCTTAATAAGCGGGCCGAGGCCAAGCTCCCTCCCCTTTCTATTATGGCTATGGAGCTGAACGACCGTAGCGCGGACATGCTGAAAAAATGCCTGACGCTTTACGGAGAGAGTTTTCATTACGGCGCGCCTTACGCGGAATATCTTGAGTCCTGCGTTTTTTATAACACTTTAGTAGACCGCATAGTGCCGGGATTCCCGGCGGACGCAAAAGACAGAATAGCGGCCCAAACAGGCAAAGAAGACCCCTACCTGACGAGCGGCGAGCTTTTTCACCTCTTGGTTATAGAGGGCGACAAAAAGATATTGGACATTTTGCCGTTTGATAAAGCGGGGCTGAACGTCATTGTGACGCCGGATAAATTAGACTTCTACCATGACCGCAAGGTGAGGATACTCAACGGCGCCCACACGTCTTCCGTGCCCGTGGCGCTTTTGTCGGGAGTCGAGAACGTCGATAAGTTCGCCTCTCACCCCGAGCATTCCAAATGGTTAGCGAGCCTCATGCACGGCGAGATTTGCCGCGCCCTTGACGACTCCGAAGAAACCCATTCTTACGCCGACGAGGTTTTGACGCGCTTCAAAAACCCCGCCCTCGGACACAGTTTCCGCTCCATAGCGCTGAACTCCGTGGCTAAGGTCAACGCCCGTCTGCGCCCGACGCTTGAGGATTATTTCAAAAAAGAGGGAAAACTGCCGCCGCTCATGACAGGGGCCATATCTAAAATGCGCGAGCTATACTCGCGCGGCGCGACCGTGCAACTGCCCGGCGGCCAGTTGGAGCTCAAGGACTACGCGGATATAAAGAGCCAGTCCGGCAACCCAACGGCTGAAGATTACGCCGACAGCTTCTTCCCGGGCCTCAACGCGCCGCTCAGGGCCGCGCTCATCGAGGCGTTGCGTACAACATCTCTACCGTCATGAACGGCATGAGCGAAACAATACGGCTTTCGCCGCGCGACAACGTGCTTGTCTTGGTTCGCGGAACAAACGACGTTCCGAGCGGGCACAAGATAGCGGGCGCGCCTATAGCCAAGGGTCAGACAATCATAAAATACGGACACCCTATCGGCGTAGCCACGCAAGATATAGCGGAGGGCGCTCATGTTCACGAGCATAACGTGGCGACGCGCTTAGGCTCGCCTGATGAAAATCTGCCCAAGTGGAATAGCGGCGACAAGCCGCCTCATACGGAAGCCGCTCCTATAAAGGGCCAATTTTTAGGGTATCGCCGTAGCTTCGGACGCGCCGGAGCGCGAAACGACCTGTGGGTTATCCCGACGGTCGGTTGCGTAAACGGCTCGCTTCGCGCGCTCCTCAGAGATTATCGCAAACCTGACTGGATAGACGACTTAAAGATCTTGGAGCACCCGTACGGCTGTTCTCAGATGGGCGAGGACATGCAGATGACGATGAATTTGCTCGCAAGTTTCGCGCTTCACCCAAACGCGGCGGGCGTTCTCATAGTCGGGCTTGGGTGCGAGGTTACGCAGTTGTCTCTGCTTCTCGACAGAATCAATGAAAAATCGGGCGGCGCGTTGTCAAACGGGAAGCTGAATATCCGCGGGCTCTCCCTTCAGACCGACGGAAGCGATAACGTCATACCTTTTCTGAATGAATTGGCCGCGGGCGCGCCGAGAAGCCGCGAGCCGTTCCCTCTCTCCGAGCTGTGCGTTGGCGTCAAGTGCGGCGGCAGCGACGGTTACAGCGGACTGTCCGCAAATCCCCTATTGGGGCGCTTCGCCAACCGTCTCGTGGCAAGCGGCGGAACGATTATAGCCTCCGAGATTCCTGAGATGTTCGGCGCGGAGGCCGTAATTGCCGCCCGTATCGCTGACGAAGCCGTGTTTAATGACTTCGTGGCGCTCATTAAGTGGTTCCGCGAGTATTTTGTCAGGCACGGACAGGTGATATACGAAAACCCCTCCCCCGGCAACCGCGCAGGCGGCATAACTACGCTCGAGGAAAAATCTTTAGGCGCTGTCGAAAAATCCGGCGATATGACCGTAACCCACATATTAAAATACGGAGAAGCGATAAAACCCGGCGGCGGCGTGCAGATAGTCTTCGGCCCCGGCAATGACCTCGTGTCCTGCGCCTCTTTGGCGGCGAGCGGCGCTCAGATAGTCCTCTTCACCACGGGACAAGGAACGCCTTACGCTACAGTAGTGCCAACGCTGAAAGTCTCCACGAACAGTCAGCTGGCCGCAAAACACCCCGACTGGATAGACTTCGACTCCGGTACTCTACTACACGGAGAGGCCTGGGATACGGTCACGGAACGCTTGACAGAGCAAGTGCTGCGCGTGGCTAACGGAGAGCGCGTTTCTCACGAACGCAAGGGTTTTGGCGAGATAGGGATTTTTAAGGATGGAGTAATAAACTGAAAACAATTCCTTAGAAGGAGGCGCAAAAAATGCTGATGTCGTTTAGGTGGTACGGAGCGAACGACAAGGTTACATTGGAGATGATTCGTCAGATTCCGGTCATCAAGGGAATCGTCGGCGCTCTCTATGATATTCCCGCCGGAGAAGTCTGGCCGTTGCGGAGCTTGCAGGATCTTTCAGGAACCGTGAAGTCCAAGGGTTTTACGCTGTCGGCGATAGAAAGCATCCCGGTTCACGACAACATCAAATTAGGGAGCGGCGATTTTGACAAGCTGACGGACAACTACTGTCAAAGCATTCGCAACATGGCCAAGGCTGGGATCTCGACGCTTTGCTACAACTTCATGCCGGTGTTCGACTGGACGCGAAGCAACTTGGCCATGAACCTGCCCGACGGTTCTAATTGCCTGTCTTACGACGACGCTGAGGTTCTGGCAATGGACCTCTCGAAGGGTACGAGGGGCCTGCCGGGGTGGAGCACGGAGTACGACGCGTCCGACTTGAAACGGCTGATGGACGCCTACACCGAGCTTGGCAGCGACGGGCTTTGGACGAACCTCGAGAGATTCCTGAAAAAGGTCGTGCCGGTGGCTCAGGAGGTCGACGTCAAGATGGGCATACACCCGGATGATCCGCCGTGGCCAATATTCGGCTTGCCGCGCATAATATGCGACGAGGCCGGCATAGACAGATTCCTTAAAATCGTCGACGTGAAGCACCACGGCCTGAGCCTCTGCACCGGGTCTTTCGGCGTGTCGCCCGCAAACGATATTCCCAAGATGGTGAGAAAATACTCAGCCGCCGGGCGTATTCACTTCGCGCACATCCGAAACGTCAGAATCAACGGACAACATAGCTTCAACGAGACGGCCCACCCGACCGAGTGCGGTTCGCTCGACATAGCCGAGATAGTCAAGGCTTACGTGGAAACAGGCTTCGACGGCGTTATGAGGCCCGACCACGGACGCATGATCTGGGGCGAAACGGGGCGTCCAGGCTACGGGCTGTACGACAGGGCGCTTGGCGCGATGTACTTAGCGGGGCTTTGGGAGGCTTTTAAGAAGGGATCGCGCCATGCTTAGGCTTAACGATAAGGGATTAACCGACAAAGCGGCTTGGGAAGCGAGCGGTGTGAAATTACCGCTTTACGACAGGGCTTCAATGATAAAAAAGACGCTTCAAAATCCGGCGTGGCTGCACTTTGGGACGGGCAATATATTCAGGGCTTTTATAGCTCCCTTGCAGCAGCGCCTGTTGAATGACGGCAAAACCGAGGTTGGAATAATCGCGGCGGAGCCTTTCGACTATGAGATAGTGGACGCGGTTTACAAGCCTCACGACGATTTGGCTCTTTCCGTCGGACTCAAGGCGGACGGTTCCTTCAATCTTGAGCTTGTCGCGTCAGTCGCTGAGTCCATACGCGCCGACTCGGGGCGAAACCGCTTGGACGAGATAGCGGCATCGAAGAGTTTACAGATAATCAGCGTCTGCATAACCGAGAAGGGATACGCCCTTAAAGACATGAAGGGAGACTTGCTCGGCGTCGTAAAAGCCGAGATGGAGCATGGCCCGAGCAACGTCAAGCACACAATGTCGCTTTTGGCCGCGTTGCTCCTGACGCGATTCAAGAACGGCTCTGCTCCCGTGGCTCTGCTGAGCCTCGATAACTGCTCTCACAACGGCGAGAAGCTGAAAAGCTCCGTAACTGAAATAGCCCGCGCCTGGAACAAGAATGGCTTTGCCGGCGACGACTTTATCGCCTGGCTCGAGGACGAGAAACAGGTTTCTTTCCCCTGGAGCATGATAGACAAAATAACGCCGCGCCCGTCGGAGGTCGTCAGAGACGAACTTATAAAACGCGGCATAGAGGGTATGGAGCTTTTGGCGACCGCGAAAGGAACCTACACCGCGCCTTTTGTGAACGCCGAGATACCGGAGTATCTCGTTATCGAGGACAACTTCCCCGCCGGGCGTCCCGCGCTTGAGCGAGCCGGCGCTTATTTCACGGACAGGGACACCGTAAACAACGTCGAACGCATGAAAGTCACGACGTGCCTCAACCCTTTGCACACGGCCTTGGCCGTCTGCGGCTGTCTTTTGGGTTATAAATCGATAGCGTCCGAGATGAAGGACTCGCTTCTCAAATCTTTGGTCGAGCGCATAGGCTACGCCGAGGGTATGCCGGTCGTTGTAAACCCCGGCATATTCGCCCCCCATGATTTCATCAAAGAAGTCTTGGAAGAG
Organism: Synergistales bacterium; assembly: GCA_025997935.1. Classification (GTDB taxonomy): domain Bacteria; phylum Synergistota; class Synergistia; order Synergistales; family Aminobacteriaceae; genus BNVG01. The sequence continues at coordinate 10,324 of BNVG01000025.1, forward strand.
CGCTTCCCGAACCCCTTTATCCCCGATACGCCCCAGCGCATAGCCACGGACACAAGCCAAAAAATCCCCATTCGCTACGGGGAAACGCTGAAATCTTATATGAAGCGTTCTGACTTGAACGCCGGCAATTTGGTCGGCATTCCGCTCGTTATAGCGGCTTGGTTCAGGTATCTTTTAGCCGTGGACGACGAACTCAACCCGATGGAGCTAAGCGGCGACCCGATGCTTGACGAGCTTCGCAAGGGTTTGAGCGGCGTAGAAGCGGGGAAGCCCGAGAGCTACAAGGGGCAACTAAAGCCGTTTCTGAAGAACCCGGCTCTCTTCGCGCTCGACCTCTTCGAGGCCGGCTTGGGCGAGAAAATCGAGGGCTATTTCGTATCCATGCTGGCCGGCAAACAAGCGGTTTTGAATACGCTGGCGAAGAATCTAAGCGATTCGCGCAACTAAGGCTCGAGGCCGCAAGCGGTAGGTATGGGAGAGCTGAAGGAAATATCGCTCGTACTCGGCACAGCGGGGCATATAGACCACGGCAAGACCGCCCTTGTGAAGGCCCTGACGGGCGTGGACTGCGACAGGCTTATGGAGGAGAAAAAGCGCGGCATAACCATCGAGCTGGGCTTCGCGCCTCTAAGGCTTGAGCCCGACCGCGTGGTCAGCGTCATCGACGTTCCGGGACACGAGCGGTTTATCCGCCAGATGGTGGCGGGGGCGGGCGGCGTCGATGCCATTTTGTTGGTTGTGGCGGCGGATGAGGGCGTCATGCCTCAGACGAGGGAACATCTGGCTATCCTCGAGCTTCTCGGCGTACGCGACGGCGTTGTGGCTCTCACAAAATCGGACAGAGTCGACGCCGACATGCTGGAGCTTGCGCGTGACGACGTTGAGTCCCTTATAAAAGGCACGTTTCTTGACGGAAAAAGCGTCGTGCCCGTATCGTCCGTGACTGGACAAAACTTGGATTTTCTGAAAAAAGAACTCGCCGCGCTTGTGGATAGGGTACGTCCGCGTCCGCGAAAAGGGGCTTTGTTTTTGCCCATAGACAGGGCGTTCCCCATATCGGGGTTCGGCACGGTCGTCACGGGCACGGCATATCGCGGCGTCGCCCATCTCGGAGACGAGGCTGAGATTTTGCCGACACTTCAGAGCGAACGAAAAAGTAAAATCCGCAACCTTCAGGTTCACTCTCACCCCGTGGAGGAGGCCTACGCCGGGCAACGCGTGGCGGCAAACTTGGCCGGAATAGCCGTGGACGAGCTTTCGCGCGGCGACGTCTTGTGCCAAAGAGGAGTTTATTTTAACACGCGCGCTTTTGACGCGATAATAAAGGTTTTGCCGTCGGCATCTCCTCTCAAGCACTGGCAACGGCTCAGGCTCTACATCGGCACGTCGGACGTACTGGCGCGCGCGTCCTTGCTCGAGTCCCGCTCTGTGGCGCCCGGAGATGAGGCCCCGGCTCAGATTGTCGTGGAAGAAGACGTAGTCTGCATGGCGGAACAGCGGTTTATCATACGCTTTTACAGCCCCCTTGTCACGATAGGGGGCGGGCGCGTCATTATGCCATACGCCCATAAGCCAAGAGGAACCCGCGCGCGAAAGCAATCCGCCACTCTGATACGCGCGCTCTCCAATGCCGCGTCTACGCACGAGAGATTGGCGATTCTCGTAGATTCTTTGGGTATATTGACCTTTGACAACGCCGCGATAGCCCTACAGGAATTGAAAGGCGACTTAGAGGCGGTCGCCAAACGCATGATGAAAGAGATAGCGCCGCAAAAAGAAATCACGGAACTGAGAGACGACGCCGCGCGGGCTGAAACGTCCGTCTACGTATCGAAGACGCGTTTGAGTGAGCTCACGGCGGCGGCAGTCGCTGATATATCCGCGTACCATAAATCTTACGAGTCTGAGGACGGAATGCCCACGGACAAAATAAAGGCGTCGCGCCCTCTCCTTGCGCTACTGGCCGAGAAGGGGACGATTGTCTTAGAGAAAGGCAAGGCGCGCCTCCCCGACTTCGTCCCAAAAAACGACGAGACGTTCAGGCGTGACAGCGAAGCGCTTTTTACCGTCTGTGACGAGTTGGGTTTTCAGCCTCCGACGCTTGACGAGCTTAGGGAAAAAATCGGCATGGAGCGGAAGCCTTTCTCGCTTCTCGTTCAGAGCCTGAAAAATTCCGGCAGAATAGCGATTTTATCCGAAGGATACGTATTGACGGACGAAATAGAAAAGAAAATGAAAGATATTTTGCGAACCATAGACGGAAACGTGACTTTGGCCGCCGTTCGTGACCTCACAAACAGTAGCCGAAAGTTCATCTTGCCGATATTGGAATACTTCGACTCCAAGGGCTGGACGCGGCGGGTCGGGGACGTGCGGGTTGTAAAAAAAGAAATGTAAAGAGGGCGCGAAAGTAATATGTTGATTTTTAAGGGCGACAAGCTACTTATGAACGAAGAAACCTATGATTTTAATAATTTTGAGCGAGACTTGCGGTTTTTGAGAAACTCCGAAGACCTGCCGGCCTCGTGGGGCGTCACGACTCACTGGAGCGAAATTGACGACCCGGACGGCGACGTTGTCGCGTCATCTCTAAACGCGAAGTGGGAGGACTTGCGCGCCGTGTGGAGCCGCTTCGGCGAAGGGCCTTTTGTCAAAGCCGGCGCGGCCTTTCAGTATATGAACTGGCTCAGACTGACACGATTTTGTTCCGCTTGCGGCGGCGCTATGTCGCCTCGGGAAGAGGACAAAGGGCTTTTGTGCGAAACATGCGGACGCGTGGCGTACGCGCCGCTCCACCCGGCCGTAATAGTCGCCGTTGAGCGCGACGGAAAGCTCCTCTTGGCCCACAATACGCGAATGCCTACAAAACGGTACAGCATCTTAGCCGGCTTCGTAGAGCCGGGAGAGTCTCTCGAACAAGCTATTGAGCGCGAAATTATGGAGGAAGTCGGCGTCGAGGTGGAGGACATACGCTACTTCGGCAGTCAGCCCTGGCCGTTTCCATGCTCGCTGATGTTGGGATTCACGGCGCGGTGGAAAAGCGGGGAAATTCACCCGGACGGCGCCGAGCTGAACGACGCCGGGTGGTACGCGCCGGAGGATTTCCCCGACATTCCGCCCGGCATGAGCATATCGCGCAAACTCATAGACGATTTCGCGGTTAGAATGGGGAAACGATAGTAGCTCTGACCCCCCATTCTCCGCCGCCCGAATTTACATTGACGCTAAATTCAACTTCGTTTCCCGACTCCGAATCCGGGAATGTCCGTTGAAGCAATAGCGCGCCGCCTTTATGTATGGTTGCTGACGCATCGAGTTCTCCTTCTTTGACGCTGTACGAAAAAGAGGGCGCGAGACAATAAAACGCCTCCGTCACCACGCACTTGGGTTTGGGCTTGGGGCTAAAAATATTTACGCGACTGGTCTCGCCGTTCAGTACGGAGACGGAGGCGTCGCACGGCGGCGCAAACATCAGATTGAAATCAACGCAACGCCCGACAGACGTAGTCTCCCAGCTTCCCTCGAACGAGTCCTGGTCGAAAGCCCCAAGGTTTTTATGGCGCGTGGCCCGGGGCGTTTTATACGTCAATTCAACCGCGCCGTCAAGAATCAATAAAACCCTATGGAAACCCGGCAGGGACGTAAACGTCGATTCCTCCAGATCAACCGTGGCCGAACTCAGACGCCACTCGAAGTCACGCTTAGCGTACTCGGCCTCGGGCGGCCATATCGCAATCTGTCTCGTGACCCCGCCTGCCCATTTGCTCGCGGTTATGGCCTCCGGGGCAATGTGCGTTATTTTGGTTCTCATATCCATACTACGGATACCCCCAGTTCACTTCATAAATTTCAAATTTGCAAATCGGTGTTGACATAAACCCTGTATTCTCTTATTCTTTTCTATATAATATACGAAAAATACCGAAAAAAACAGCGTCACAAGGAGTGTGCATAAACTTATGGTAAATATACGCGGCCCAAAGAGGGGCGCGCTTGGCGGTCTTTGCGGATTCACGGGGGCTATCTTAGCTCTGTCGGTTTGGATACTGCCACAAATTGAGGTGTGGATACTTCGCGTCGCCGGCCTGTTTCAAAATCTCGGCGCGGCCTATCCCGGAATAGCGGAGTGGCTGCCATCCACCGAGCTTTGGCCGGACTTCGCGCGCAATATTGTGCATCCAGACATTGTGGCGGCGGCTCTCGTTATGAAAGAAAACCTTTCTCTTTTTCTGCTTGCGGGGACGCTCGCTCTCTTTGTGTCCCTTTGGAATCTTACCAGAGGCGAGGACGACTTCCCCGCGTTTCTTTCCGCCGCGCCGTTCGTCACGCTTCTGACCGGCGCGACGCTGTGGGGTTTTACTTTATTCTCAGACCGATTTTTCCCGGGTTGCAAGGTCATGGTCTTGCCGGAACACGGCATCGCGGACGCGTTTAGCACGCTGTCTAATTACATTACGTCTTCAAAGGAGTTCCTCATTCTATGGACTCTGTCCGGCGTAGGATCGCTTATTGGGCTTCTGGCGGGTATGCCGGGCTTGAGAAAAAAGGTAGCCGGATGGGAAGGCAGCGTCGGGGTGTTGCTCGTGCTTTTCGCGCTCTCTTCGGAACTCGACCCCGACTTTTTGAGGTTCGCCAATTTTTTAAGAATAATAGATCAGCTGTCTTGCGCCGGAATCATAGCGCTCGGTATGACTTTTGTTGTCGTATCGGGCGGCATAGATCTATCTTCAAGCTCTATGGCCGCGCTTTTGGGGTTTGTGATGATGGGCGTTGCGGATCATTCCCTGATCAGCTTTGGCGGAGATACAAGGAGCGCGTTTATCTGCGCTATTCTCGTTATGGCCGGCCTCGGCGCGCTTTTGGGATTGCTTTCCGGGCTTTCGATAGCGTTGACGCACACAAAGCCCTTCATAGTCACGCTTGCCGCCGCGGCCATATACAGCTCTGTCAGCGTCTATCTCGGAAGCATTGACGGCGTGAGCGACGTTAATGAATTTATAACGAAAATTGGGAGCTACTCCCCGCTTTTCATACCATTGCCGGTATGGGCGTTTTTCACGCTGGCCTTTTTATGCGGCGAGTTGATGAACGGCACAACCTTCGGGCGTTGCGCCGCGATAACCGGCGCGAGCGAAAAAAGAGCTGTCCATGTAGGCATAAACGTCACCAGCATAAAAATTATCTCTTATATTTTATCCGGGGTAATAACGGCCGTCGCGGCGCTCTTTTTGGTTTCGCGCGGAGAGAACTCGGGGTCGGCGGACGCGGTGTTCTACCTCGAATTAGACGCCATAGCGGCTGTCTTGATAGGCGGAACGCTTGTCACGGGAGGAGTGGGAACCATAGCGGGCACGGTAACGGGGCTTATGGTTCTTGGGTTGGTCAATAACTTGATGAGTATGTTTTGCGTTCCGACATCTCTTTACGGCGCGGTCAAAGGCGTTCTCATTTTAGCGGGAGCGATGATTTATCGCGGAAGAAGAAACGCGGGGTAGATAAATGCGGCGGCGAGGCTTGCGGGTTAAGCGCCCATAATCCGCTCTTGCCGGGCAAATCCGGTTCTCCAAGCCATAACCGCGGCCTGGGTTCTGTCTCTCAGGCCGAGTTTTTTAAGAATATGGCTGACGTGGTTCTTGACCGTCTTCTCGGAAAGCACTGTGCGACTCGCTATTTCAGCGTTGCTCAAGCCTTGGGACAGCCAATATAAAATTTCTTTTTCGCGCGACGTCAGTTTATCAAAATATTTGGCTTCCAAAACCGCTCTTCGCTTTACTCTGCTTGCTTAGACGCTGTTTTACGATCTTTAGGCTCGACCGTCACGCTCGGCGCGCCGATTTGGCGAGAGACCATTTGCTTGGCCGCGGATTCTTTTATTGCACGCAGGTCTTTCAGATTCTCGATTTTAGGCATATTCCTTTCCCTCCGTCACAAAATATAACTTATACGCAAATTCTAACACAAAATCCGCCATAGCGATTCGGATTGCCCGTATTGACCAGATATTGAATTGCCATTATCGCGGCTTAGGTTTTTCTCGTTAAATTTTTCAAGAAGTCTTTCAAACGCTTTATCGAACTCATGATAATCCGCGTCTGTATCATTCTGTACCCACATAGGATTCCCGGTCTTACGCGAGAAAATTTGCGCGTTCAACTCTTGATGTCCGTCGGCGGACGACATCCAGGGAACGACGAGCGCCGGAATGTCATAAGCCGTCAATTCAGCCAAAGTAGAAGCCCCGGCGCGGCATATAACCACATCAGAAACGGAATAAAATGGCGTCATATCCCAGTGTTTACCTATAAAATGCAGATTTTCGCATGACAGAGGCTCGGAGGGCGGGCTTCCCAGCGCCACAAAAACGAAGTCTCTCCTGTCTTGAGCCAATCGCCTGATAATATTTTCAAGAGACGCGCTGCCTATAGAGCCGCCTATCACGCCTACGACAAAACTCGCGTCCATAGCGTTAAGGCCCAAAGCGCGAGATGCGTCTGTTTTTGATATTTTTTTAAGGTCGCGTATCGGAACGCCCACCGGCGTAAAAGACTTAGACAAACCACGGCATTCCTCCCAGCCCGAAGCTATGGGTATCCCAAGAAAAGAGGCCAAGCGCGCGACTTTCCCGGCGCATGAGTTTTGTTCGTGCAACGCCACGGGAACGCGCAGGATAAAGCTCCAAAAAAGCAAAGGCAACGAAACATAGCTACCAAAGAGAAAACAGACGCTACGGCGTTCCCGGCACAACAAAACGCCGACGCGCAAAAACGCGCAAAAAAGCTCGGCGCAACGCCGCAACTTCAAAAATATGGAAGAAGCGCCCAAAGGAGACCCGCCCAAAGACAAGGAAACGGGTTCAACCCCTCTTGAGCTGTATATATCAAGCTCCAAAGCCCGGTTCCCCGAGATGTAAACAACGCTTTCAGCCTTTTTCTCCCTTTGAATCCACTCGCCAAAAGCAAGCGCCGGAAATATATGCCCCCCTGTCCCGCCGGCGGCTATCAAAACCTTCTTTATAGGCTCATCCATCCGTAACGCCTCCCCGCCGCGCCTCGTTGTCGGTAAGTTCCTTATCAATACGCAACAAGAACCCCACGCGAACCCACATAAACACCAACGCGGTGCCGCCCGCGCTTACAAAAGGCAGAGGGGTTCCCGAAAGAGGCAACAACCTCATTACGCCTCCGAGGTTGATAAATAGCGGAAAGAGAATTGAAACCGTCATGCCCCATATCAAAACGGCGCTATCGTGATCGCGGCTTCGGCTGTATAGCCTGTAACACCTCCAAGTCCAAAACGAGTAGAACGCAACAACCGCAACAGTTCCCAGCAAGCCGAACTCCTCGCCGATAACGGGGAAAATATAATCGGTATGAGCCGCCGGAAGATAATTAAGTTTTTGCAAGCCCTTTCCTAAGCCCACTCCGAGGATGCCGCCGTTGTTGAAGGCCACAAGCCCCTGAATAATCTGAAAACCGTTTCTCGTGGGGTCGTCCCAGGGGTCGAGAAACGCCAAAAGCCGCCACATACGGTATTCCGCCGTATAAATCATCATCGCGAAAAGCAACAGCAAAAACACGGCCGCTATCAGAGGGTATTTCCACCCCCGACTTACAACGTGCATAGACATGCAAATCCCCGTAAGCAGGATTATTCCACCGAAATCGGGCTGAAAAAACGGGAACAAAACCGAAATAAACCACGCGAGGAGAGATATTTTCAGGAAACATTTTTTAGCGTCCAGCTCAGACTGAGACGCGCCAAGGCGGTTAGCCAAATGAATGGTCACGGCAAGAGTCAGGATCTCCAATGGCTGAAACTGAATAAATCCAAGGTTCAACCACCTGCGGGCGCCTCCTGCTTTGACGCCAAACCCCGGGATCAAAGTAGCGCCGACCAGCAATATAGCGCAAACCCAAAAAAATCCGCTCATGCGGCGAAAATACGACAATGGGATAACGCAAACAACCAACATAGCCGAAAATCCAAGCAACAAAAACAAAAGCTGTTTAACAGGCAAGCCATAAGGCGACGTTATTCCGCTCCCGCCCTGAGACGTAAGAGAGGCAATCATCAAGATTCCAAAAAAGCTCAGAATCAGGGGGATAATCCATAGCGCCCGATTGTTTCTGAGCGACCACCTGCTTTCCACGAAATCCTGAGTAGCGTCCTCGGACAATTCCTCCGTGAACGGTGACTCCCAATAATCAATTCTGTAGCTCTCGGACGACGTCACGGAAATGTTCTCCTCTTTTTTTATAACTTTCATACATATCCCAGCTCGTACATGCCGGAGAGAGCAAAACGACCATACCGGGCTTCGCCATGCTTTTGGCCGTCAAGACAGCGGCCTTCATTTCCTGTGTCCCGGCGTCAGCCATTTTATAGATGTTCGTAAATCCTTTTCGCTTTAACGCCGCCTCTATTTTATTTTTCTCCGCGCCGAGAAGCACCGCGGCGTCGGCATTGTTCAATACGCCATCCGCGAGAGGCTCGTAATCCTCTCCCTTGCCCTTTCCGCCCAAAATGACGACCTTACGCCCCTCTATCGAAGCCATCGCCGTCACAGAGGCCGCTACATTTGTCCCTTTGGAGTCGTCAATATAAGTCACTCCGTCAACTACCCCAGCCAACTCGCAGCGGTGCGGCAGGGGTTTGAAATCAGCTAAGGTTTCTTTGACGTCACCCGTTGCCCTTACCCCAAATAAGCGCGCGGCTGTCAGGGCCATCGCGATATTTTCGAGGTTGTGCCGCCCCAAAAGCGTGGTCTCGTCATACTTGAATAAGAGCGCCTCCTCGTCCGCGCGCCGTAAAAACGCGCCGCTTTCACCCATAAAAATATGAGCGCCGCACGCGTTTCTCAGGTCTTTCTCCCAGCTCAGGGCGGCTGTTCTCGAAAGAAGCTCGGGCAAAGCGAGAGACAGGGTCTCACAATCTCTGTCCTGAACGATTTTCCAGCCCAAGCCGCCCTGGAGAGAAAATAGCTTCGCCTTGGCGGCGACGTAAGCCTCATAGCTTCCGTGCCAATCTATATGATCCGGCGCCAAGTTCGTGACAGCTCCGACGGCGACGTCGAGGTTATGCGCCCAGTAAAGCTGAAAGCTACTGAGCTCTAAGACTATACAGTCGAATTTGTCTATGGTGAAAAGAGAGGCGGCGTCGCCTAAATTGCCGCCGACGCCTGTTTTTAAGCCTGATTTTTTAAGAATATGCCCGACCAATGACGTCAGCGTGCTTTTCCCGTTGCTACCCGTCACGCCTATAACCGGCGCGCTGAGGCGCGGCGCTACAAAATCCAACTCGCCGATAACGGGAACGCCTCTGCGTTTTGCCTCCAAAACACAAGTAGCGTCAGGCGAAACGCCCGAGCTCAAAATTACAGCCTCACTCTCAAAAGCGCGCGCCGTATGCCCCCCGCTCTCAAACGGTATAGACGCGTTCTTAAATTTTTCAAGCGAGGCGGGCGAAAGGCTATCCCGCTCCTCTGAGACAAAGACGTCATATCCAAGTCTACGCGCCAACAAAGCCAGAGCCGTCCCGCTTACGCCGGCTCCTATAACGGTAAAACGCTTAAAATTATCTATAATATTTTTCATACGCATTCTCCTACCCAAGCCACAAATATAGCCCCAAGCAACACATGAAAAAGCAAAAAACGAAAAGTCACGGTCGTCTCCGTCCATCCCATAAGCTGAAAATGATGATGCAACGGCGCCATCCTGAAGACTTTTCTGTGAAACGCCCTTATTGCGAAAATCTGTATGGCCGACGAAAGCAACTCCACCCCAAAGAGAAAGGCCGCCGGCACAAGCGCCAAAAGCATCCCGCCTCTGACGCACAAAGCGACGAGCGCGCAACCCAAGAAATGCGAGCCGGCGTCTCCCATAAACGTCTTGGCCGGATGTATATTGTAAATCAAAAAACTACCGATCATCCCAAGCAAAAACGCAATATACATACATATTAAATCATCGCCCTCAAGGGGAAGAAGCCCGGTCAAAATAATCAAAGAGAAAAAAAACATCCCGCCCGCCAAACCGTCCAAGCCATCCGTGACATTTACGGCGTTCATCATCACGACGACGGCCAAGGCCGCGAGAAACGCCTCTGCTCCGGGAAGGCACGAAAGTCCGGGCCAAAGAGAAAACAAGACCCCGGCGCTTCGCCCCCAAGCCACCCATATCACGGCTACGACAACTTGAGCGAACAATTTAGACAAACTGCGAAGCCCCTCGCTCGA
>BNVG01000026.1 GCA_025997935.1 Synergistales bacterium
CACAAGCACTAAATCCTCAAGAATCTCGGCGTCCTCCGACTTTATGACCTCAGGGTCGATTTTTATCTCGAGCAGATTTCCCTGTCCGTTGGCTATGGCTTTGACCATGCCGCCGCCGGCGTTGCCCTCTACCGTCTCCTCGGCCAATTTTTCCTGAATCTGCATCATCTGAGACTGCATCTTTTGCGCCTGTTTCATCATATTGTTTATTTTCATGGTATTTCCCCCTTAGTGATGATACCCCGACCCTCCCAGAATGGAGAAGGCGCGGTAGATTTGCTCGGTCAGAAACAGAAAACACATTTCGTGCGTAAAGGTCATACGGGACATGGACAAGCAGTCGTCGGCGCGCTGTTTCACGGAGTCTGAAACGCCCCACGCCCCACCTATGACAAAAACAACCCTCCCCGCCGCGTCAGTAATCGCGCGCGATAAATAGGAAGCAAACGCCCCGCTGTTTAATTCTTTGCCGTCGTCGCGCAAAAGTATGAGAAAATCCCGGTCGCGAATGCGTCTGATTATCTCCGCTCCCTCTCGCGCGGTTCGCTCGCTCGTCTCACACCCGGACGCGACATCGGGGATATGTTCTGTCGTGACAATACCGGACGGGCGCACACGCTCCAAAAACTCGCTCGACATAGACGCTATCCTTTTGTCTTTGAGCTTCCCGACGGCTATTATAAGAACCTTAGCGGGACTCCCCTCCCCTGTAAAACCCAAAGCGCGTAGCTATGACGCGAAGGACGAAACTCACGAGGCGCAGGTCTTTCCTCCAACGCTCTGGCTCCTGACACAGGCGAAAGAGCCACTCGAGGCCGAAGCGCTGCATCTTGAGCGGCGCGCGCTTCAGATGTCCCGACAGGACGTCGAACGCCCCTCCCACCCCAACTGACAGGACGCCCCCCAGACGCCCGGCGTGCCGCGACACCCATTTTTCCTGACGCGGGATGCCCATCGCGACAAACAAAATCTTGGCGCCGCTCATAACTACGCCGTCCGGCACGGACGCGTCGTTTATATCGAAATAGCCGTCCCGCGCGCCCGCGACTATTAGCCCGTCGTATTTGGCCGACAGGGCTTCCGCGCAGTCACGCGCGGTGTCTCCCTTGGAGCCCAGAAAATACACAGGCCATTTTTCAGCGGCCGCGACCCGGCACAGTTGCTCGGCAAAGTCTATCCCCGTAACGCGCTCTCTCATAGGCATACCCAAAAAACGTAGCGCCCACAAAAGCCCCACGCCGTCAGAAAGCACGATGACGGAATGTTTCAGCGCCTCGTAATACTCACGGTCGCGCACCGCCTCGTCCATGCCGAGCGCGTTTACCGTCGAAACAAGCATGGATGACGCGCGGGGCGAAAGAATAAGCCCGCGCGCGCGGGCGAGCGCGTAGTTTATGGACATATTGTCGATATGTACACCCCAAAGACAGGGCTTAGCGTTGTTTATGGGCGACGTGTTTTTGCGCTTGAACCATAGGCGAACCACGACGGCGAGCGCGGACGCCCCCGCGAGAGCGGACAGGAGCGCGGACGCGGTGGACGCGAATGATTGAGAAAGAGCGGTCAACGCGCCTACAAGAGCGCAAAGCCCTGCTATGAGGCGTACGGCGTCAGGGTGGTCGAAGCCCCTGCGTATGAGCCCGCGATAAAGCCCCGTCACCCCGTCACCCCGCTCCGAAAAAGCGAGGTTTACAAGGCCCAGCGAAACCTCGGCCAATGGAATTGCGAAAAGCCCAATAGACAGGCACAGCATAGAGCTGAAGACTATCCCCTTACTGACGCCGAGCACGGCCGTTCCTGCGACGAGCGTTCCCCACATCGCCGACATAGACCTGCCGGCCTGACGGTACACGTTGTTAAAGCGGCTCCAAAAAGAGCTTAGCATGACAATCCCCGCAAACGACATAAAAAAGGCGTCGCTCATATCCTGCCCCGACATGAAGACCGACATGAACATCAAGGAGAACGCCACGGCCAGAATGTGCCCGGCCAAACCCGAAACCTCGTCCATCCGCTGAACGACAAGCGGAAAAACGGCAAACCACAGCGACGTGATGATAAAGGACATGAGCGGCGAAAGATATATATACTCCCCGTCCGTGAAGCTGATGAAACTTATGGAATGACCGAAGGCGGCGCAGGCAAGGCCGATAAGCGGATAGCCGAGACGCCACAGGGGGTTGTTGTCGCAGTTTTCGGCCAAACCGAAAACGCCCGCCGCGAAGCCCGCGCCCACTATAAACCGCGCGTCCGGCGAGGCAAACCAAATGGCCAACAACAACCATACAGCCACAAGCAAAAGGTCTCTCGCGTAGTTGTATTGGCGCGGTTCAAAAGACCGCTTCAGCAGATATTGAACCAGCACACATAGCCCTCCGGCGACTAAGCAGCCAAAAATCATAATTGCCCGCCCTTGTCACGCCCTGATGTTTTTAAGGAGATCGGCCATCTCAATAGCCCCGCAGGCGCATTCCGCGCCTTTGTTGCCGGCCTTGCTCCCGGCGCGGAGAAGGGCTTGTTCAAGGTTATCGCATGTCAGAACGCCGAACAGCACCGGCACGCGATGCTCCATGCCTACGGACGCAAGCCCCTTGGACATCTCAGCGGCTACGTAGTCAAAATGGGGCGTGTCGCCTCGTATCACAGCGCCGAGCGCGATAATGGCGTCATATTTGCCAGACAGGGCAAGCTCCTTGGCTATAAGGGGAAGCTCCCACGCGCCCGGAACCCAGCAAACTTCTATATTTTGGTGAGATACATCGTGACGCAGGAGCGCGTCCTTGGCCCCCTCAAGCAATTTGCCCGATATAAGCTCATTGAAGCGCGAGACGACAACGGCTATCCTAAGCCCAGTCCCGATAAGTTTTCCCTCTAAAATTTTCATTTGAAATTCCTCCCGTGTAATCTCACCTACGATGATGTTTTTTAATCAATGCGTGTGCAGTATATGCCCCATTCGCTTTTCTTTTGTGTCCATGTACGCTTCGTTATATTCATTAGACTGAATGACGAGCGGGACGCGTTCGGCTATCTTCAGGCCATATCCTTCGAGCCCGACGATTTTCTTTGGGTTGTTGGTCAGGAGCCTGATGTCTCTGAGCCCCAGATCCATCAAAATCTGAGCGCCGGTTCCGTAGTCGCGGAGGTCTGGGGGATAGCCCAAGGCTACGTTGGCGTCAACGGTGTCCATGCCCTCTTCCTGGAGCTTGTAGGCTTTGATCTTATTGACTATGCCTATACCGCGCCCCTCCTGACGCATATAGAGCAGCACGCCTTTCCCCTCACGCTCTATCATCGACATGGCGACGTGAAGCTGAGAACCGCAGTCGCAACGCCTCGAACCAAACACATCGCCCGTCATACACTCGCTGTGTACGCGCGTCAGGACGCCCTGTTTATCGGCTATATCGCCCTTGACCAAAGCCATGTGCGTGTGATAGTCGTCAGGCTCGTCAAGCAAACTTCTGTAAGCGTAAACCTTAAAGTCCCCGTAATCCGTGGGCAAGTTCGCCTCCGCGACCCTCTCGACCAGCTTCTCCCGAGCCGAGCGCCACTCTATGAGGCTTTTCACGGTGAGCAACTTTAGCCCGTGAAGGGCGGCAAATACTGCCAAATCCGGCAGGCGCGCCATAGTGCCGTCATCCCTCATGACCTCGCATATCACGGCGGCGGCGGGAAGGCCGGCGAGGCGGGCGAGGTCTGTCGCGGCCTCCGTGTGCCCGGCGCGCTTTAAGACGCCCCCCGGACGCGCGGCTAAAGGGAACAGATGCCCGGGCTGATAAAAATCATCACCCTTAGACGCTGGCGACGCCAAAAGCCGCGCGGTTATAGCGCGTTCCTCGGCTGATATGCCCGTCGTCGTGCCCTCTTTGGCGTCGACAGAAACCAAAAAAGCCGTCCCGTGCCTGTCCGTTCCATGAGCCGAAAGCGGCGGGAACTGCAACCTTTGGGCTATCTCCTCAGACAAGGGCGCGCATATAAGCCCCTTGGCGTGAGACGCCATGAAATTTACATTTTCGGTATTTGCGTGAACCGCGGCGACCACGAGGTCGCCCTCGTTCTCCCGTTCCTCATCGTCCACAACCAAAATCATACGCCCCTGACGAATATCGTCGATGGCCTCTTCCACTGTGCTGAATTTAACGTTGTTTATATCGCTCATTGCTTTCCTCCGAGTTTTTCGATCAAACCGTTTTTCCTATTATACACAAAACCACGTGTTATAATCCTGTTTTATATTTTGTACGACAACTTGGGAGTGAGTAAAAAATGAATGAAATTCTGGTAGTTTTGCCCATATTTTTATTAATAGCTTTGGGTTTGGTATTGAAACGCAAAAAACTGCTATCAGACCAAACCATGAAAGAAGACAACTTCATCCTCTACTGGATAGCCATGCCGGCAAATCTCCTGCACGGGATATTGGGGACGGACAGCAACTCGCTGAAAGACTTCACTTTTGTGTTTGCGACGTGGCTGCCTTACCTCATCGTAATCATCTTGGTTTGGCTCGTCGGCCGGTACAAAGAGACCCACGAACGTTTCTCGGTTTTGAGCCTCAGCGCCGTACGGGGAAACCACTTTTTCGCCGGGATTCCTGTCGTGGCCCTTGCTATGGGACAAAGCGGCGTAGAGCGCGCGACGCTCATTTTGGCGTTCTCGCTCGTCATTATGCAGCTTATTTCCATAGGCAGCGGACAACTCGCCATGTTTGGATCTCTGTCTTTGAAAACCGTCAAGGCGACATGCGCTCAACTACTCAAAAACCCGCTCTTCGTATCATGTTTTATCGGACTGTTCATGGTCTCTTTGGATATAAATCACCTTCCGAAATGGCTTGACGCTACTATGACTATCTTGGCCAACATCAGCACGGGGCTTGCTCTGATAGTCTTGGGCGCGCAGCTCCACCTCGAAAATATCGTAAAAATGGTCGTATCCGTGTGGAAGATAATATTTTTCAAGTTGTTATGTATGCCTATTGTTACTTGGATTGTCTACGTGTCGTTCGGCATAGAAATGGAATACATACAGGCCGGCGTGCTTTTGGCCGCAATGCCTGTGGGAGTGAACACGTCGATTATAGCTTCTGAGATGAAAATGGACGCGGAGTATTGCGCGCGCGGCGTGGCGTTTACGACTCTTATTTCTATCCTGTCTTTGCCAATCTGGATAAAGGTGTTGGGTATAGTACAATGAAGGCCAAAATCAAGGATATTCGCGTTGACCGCTCCGCGGCCCGCATTACGCTTCTCGGCGTGCCTGACGTGCCAGGCGTCGCCGCCAAGGTGTTCTCGCCCCTTGCGGAGCATGGCATAGGCGCGGAGATGATCGTACAGAACAGTATGCGCGGCGGCATGACCGACATAGGCTTTTTGGTGAAAAAAGAGCGTCTCGACAACGCCATAATCGTATGCCGCGATGTCGCGGCGGAGATAGAGGCTCAGGGCGTCTCCTTCAACACGGAGATAGCGCGGGTCACGGTCGTGGGCGACGGCCTGACCGAGGACGCCTCGGTGTCGGCCGCGATGTTCTCGACTTTGGCCGACGCCGGGGTGAACATTGAGATGATAGTGTCAGACGCGCTTTTTATAACGTGCGTGGTGGGGACGGGAGGGGCCGAAAAAGCCGCCGACGCGCTGAGGGCGGCCCTGCTTTTGCATAATCGGGGTGCCTGAAACAGGACGTCAGGTGGTCGTTTACCATGCCCGTCGCCTGCATATGAGCGTAGCAAATAGTGGGGCCGAAAAACGTGAAGCCCCTTTTTTTCATATCGCGGCTGATCTTCTCAGCCAATGGAAAAGTCGCCGGAACCTGAGATAAGTCGTTTGGGTGGTTTATTATGGGCTTACCGTCTACGTAAGCCCATATATATTTTGAGAAAGAGCCAAATGCTTCCGCCACGGCCAAGAAGGCGCGCGCGTTTTTAACCGCGCCGTTTATCTTGGCTTTGTTGCGTATGATCCCCGCGTCGCCCATAAGGCGCGCTATGTCCTCGTCCCCAAAACGAGCGACCGTCTCCGCGTCGAAACCGGCAAAAGCCATGCGATAGTTTTCGCGCCGCTTCAAAATAGTCGCCCAGGAAAGCCCCGCCTGAGCGCCCTCCAAAATCAAAAACTCGAAGAGCTTGCCGTCCTCGAAGACGGGGTTTCCCCACTCCTCGTCATGGTATCTGACGTAAAGCTCGTCCGTCCCGCACCACGGGCAGCGCGGAAGAGTCAGATCGACCAAGGTTAAACCGCCTCGTGCTCGTGTTCTTTGATGGGGATGACCTCAAGGCCGCGCTTCCCGCGGTAGTCGTTGATGGCCTTGTGTATGGCCTCCTCAGCCAAAACGGAGCAGTGCATCTTTATGGGCGGCAGGCCGTCCAAAGCCTCAGCCACGGCGACGTTGGTCATCTGCCACGCGTCCTCCACCGTCTTGCCCTTTATCATCTCAGTAGCCATGCTCGACGACGCGATAGCCGAGGCGCAGCCGAAAGTCTTGAACTTCACGTCCTCTATTGTCGGGCCGTTCGGGGCCTTGTCGTCAACCTTGAGATAGATTTTCATAATATCCCCGCACTGAGGATTTCCTGCCTCGCCGAGTCCGTCGGGGTTCTCTATCTCGCCCACGTTGCGCGGATTGCTGAAATGCTCCATGACTTTTGCGCTGTAATCTAAAGCCATGCTTATCTCCCCCCGTTCTTTTTTATAAAATCTTCCCAAACCGGCGACATAGCGCGCCGCTTGGACACTATGTCCGGTAAAACCGATAGGACGTAGTCCACGTGCTCGTCCGTCGTGCCGTGTCCGAGCGTCATACGCAGGGAGCCGTGAGCCATCTCGTGAGAAAGCCCTATGGCCATCAGCACGTGCGAGGGGTCAAGAGACCCCGACGTGCAGGCGCTCCCCGTGGACGCCGATATGCCCTTTGAATCGAGGTCGAGAAGCAGCGTCTCGCCCTCTATGCCTATGAAGCTGAAGTTCGTGTTGTTGGGCAGTCTCTCCGCGCCCAAGGCCCCGTTCAGCTTCGCGTGCGGCACGGCCTTCAATACGCCGTCTATAAGATGGTCGCGAAGCCTTATGAGGTTGGCCTGATCCTGTGGCTGGCGGGCTTTCATTCTCTCTATTGCGTCCCCCATGCCCACTATGCCCGCGATGTTCTCGGTGCTGGCGCGGCGTCCCTTCTCCTGCCCCCCGCCGTGGACGAAATTCTCGAGCTTGATACCGCTACGCAGATAGAAAACGCCAGTGCCCTTAGGCCCGTACATCTTGTGGGCCGACAGCGACATCATGTCGATTTTGAGATCCGTTACGTCGACGGGAATCTGCGCGGCGGCCTGAACCGCGTCCGTGTGAAAGAGTATGCCCTTCTCTCGACAGAGCTCGCCTATGGCCTTCACGGGCTGAATCGTGCCTATCTCGTTGTTGGCGAACATTATAGAAACGAGAATCGTCTTGTCCGTCACGGCGGACTTGAGGTTCTCAAGACTGATTTTGCCCTCGGAGTCGACGGGGAGATAAGTGATAGCCGCGCCGTCGGTTTTTTCGAGGTAGTCGGCTGTGTGCAATATGGCGTGGTGTTCTATTTGCGTGGTGATGATGTGGTTGCCCTTAGAGCGCAGTTTTTCAAACGTCCCCTTCAGCGCCCAGTTGTCGGCCTCTGTGCCGCTACTCGTGAAGAAAATCTCCTCGGGCTTCGCGCCTATCGCTTTGGCCACCTGTCCGCGGGCCTTCTCTATCGCGGCGCGGCTCTTCGCCGCCAAAGAATATACTGAGGAAGGGTTTCCGAAAACCTCCGTAAAATACGGCGTCATGACGGCCAGCACTTCGGGGTCGGTAGGCGTCGTCGCCGAATAATCAAGATACACGTTTTGCATTTTCAAAACCTCCTGAAAGCTTTGTGGTTTTATTATCCTTGTTTCACCGCAATATATCAACAATGTTTAACAAAGAAGTTGGTATACTACGGAGAATATCATATCTTACTAAAAATATCAACATTAAAGATACATATTTGACCGCAAGCGTTATTTTCAGTATATTTCCGTATAGCATAAAACGGCGGACGCAAAATCTCGCGTCCGCTTTTCCAAAGCGCGCAATTTCGGTTTATAATAAAAAAGAATTTTAGGATTTTTGGAATTGTTTGATGACAGGAGAGTGGCAAAATTTGAAAGTTTTCGTCCTGATACACAAAGAAATCGACGGCGGATACTGGGGAGAATGCCCGGAATTGCCGGGGTGTTTCAGTCAGGGAGAAAATGTTGACGAGCTGATGAGCAACATGGACGACGCCGTAAGGCTCTACCTTAAAGATTCGCCGGGCTTTATAGATTCCGTCACCGAGATAAGAGAATTAGAATATGCCTGACGCCCCCGTCTTCAAATCAGCAGAACTGATAAGGCTGCTTGAGCGGCATGGGTTTACGCAAATCGACCAAACAGGTTCTCATGTAAAAATGCGAAACGGGGACAATATAACGGTCGTTGTCCCCATGCACAAAGGGCGCGACATAGGCCGAGGACTCACAACCGCTATACTGCGCCAAGCGGGGATAGCCTTATGATACCCCTAAACCTACCGCGCTAACCAACCGCCGTCAACGGCGAGAATGTGGCCTGTGATATAATCCGACGCCTTTGAGGACAGGAATACCGCCGCGCCCTTGAGATCGTCGGGCGTACCCCAGCGGCTCGCGGGGATTCGGGCCAAAATTTCCCTGCTGCGGTTGGCGTCCTTTTGAAGCGCTTCCGTGTTGTCGGTGGCCATATAGCCGGGAGCTATGGCGTTGACCTGAATACCGAACTGAGACAGCTCGTTTGCCATAAGTTTGGTCAGCCCCGCTACGCCGCTTTTGCTGGAGGTGTAGGAGGGCACTCGGATTCCGCCCTGGAATGACAGCATCGACGCTACGTTCACAATTTTTCCGCCCCTGCCCTGAGACTTCATTTGGCGCGCCACGGCCTGCGACAGGAAAAACAGCGTTTTGATATTGATGTTCATGACGTCGTCCCAGTCTTTTTCTGTGAAGTCCAAAATATCCGCGCGGCGTATGATGCCGGCGTTGTTGATGAGAATGTCGACGCCGCCCAATTTCTTGACGGTCTCGTCCACTATCGCGGAGATTTTGCTCTGTGAAGTCAGGTCAGCTTCCACAAAGAGAAAACGCCGCCCTAAGTCCGTCACTGACTTTTCTAATTCCGGCATAGCGATTGGGCCGACTCCGACTATATCCGCGCCGCCCTCCGCCAATCCCTCCGCCATGCCAAAGCCCAACCCCTTGCGGGCGCCCGTCACAACGGCTACTTTACCTTTCAAATCGAACAGGTTATTCATTTCAATCTCTCCGCCGCTATGACGTCCATATCGTCAAACGCCTGGTTCTCGCCGCCCATAGCCCAGATGAAGCTGTAGTTTGACGTGCCGCATCCCGAATGTATGCTCCAGCTCGGAGATATGACCGCCTCGCCGCTTCGCATGACGATATGCCGCGTCTCGCTCGCCGTCCCCATCAGGTGAAACACGAGTCCGTCCTGCGGGAGGTCGAAATACGTGTAGACCTCCATGCGGCGCTCGTGCGTGTGAACCGGCATGGTGTTCCAGACGCTACCCGCGTCGAGCGTTGTGAGGCCCATAGAAAGCTGACACGTAGGCAAAACGTCCGGGTGTATGAACTGGTTTATCACGCGCTTATTCGACAGTTCTACGCTACCTAAGGGCTTTTTGGCCGCGTCCGCTATGGATATGAAACGCGTCTCGTATGAACAGTGAGCCGGGGCGGACACGCCGTAGAACCGAGCCGGGTTTTTGCCGTCGTCGGACGCGAACGTCACCTCGCGCGCGCCCTTGGTGATATATATGCAGTCCTTGTTTCCCATCTTGTACTCTTTGCCGTCTACCGTCACGCGTCCCGGGGCGCCTATATTGAAAAAGCCGACCTCGCGCCGCTCCAAGAAAAACTTCGTGCCGAAGTTGGCCCAAACATCTATACCCTTGTCGATGCTGACTTTTGCCGATACGGGCATTACGCCAAGCGTCACCATGCGGTCCACGTGGCTATAAACCGCCGTGACATCATCCGGCCTGTAAAGCCCCTGAATCAAAAATTCGTTTCGCAGTTCTTCGGTGTTATAACGCATTACGTCCTTAGGATTTCCGCTGTACCTGATGTCCATACTCATCTCTCCTTTATTGAACAAAATCTTCGCGCAGGGGCGTGAATATGTCGAGAAGCGTTCCCGCCTCCACGCATTTACATCCGTGCTCAACGCCGTCTGTCTTGAGCATCGTATCGCCCTTTTTTACGGTCTTGGTCTCGCCCTCTATCGTAAACTCAAACACTCCGTCCGTGACGTAGGTTATTTGAGTGTGCGGGTGGCTGTGAAGTTTGCCGAGGGCGCCAGCCTCAAATCGGTTCTCCACGCACATCAAGTCTTCGGAGTAAGCCAAAACTTTGCGTTTTACGCCCTCTCCCGCCACATCGTAGTCTAAATCGCCCCAAAACACCCAGCGTTGATTTTTCGCGGACTTTTTCATAGATATAAACATCTCCTTAAAACAAAGAAAAAAGGGCGGCAGATGGCCGCCCGTTGTATTTTTGCCTGTGTTATTTCACGTCTCTTATGCGCTGGATTATATCGGCGTAGGGGGCGTAGGCGGGCTGTTTGTAGATTGGCTGGACGGCGTCCATAAACAGCTTAACCTCTTCGGGGGTGAGACGAGTGATAGTGACGCCTTTGGCCTCAGCCTGCTTGGCGTAGTCGTTCTCCTGGCGCACCCACTCCTCGCGCTGATAGGTGGCGGCCTCAAGCGCGGCCTGCTTGATTATCTTCTGCTCGTCGGAGCTGAACTTAGCCCACACGTCCGTGTTGACCAAAATCATCTCGGGCGCGCGGGTGTGCTCGTCAACCACGAAAAAGGGCGCCACTTCGTTGTGAGATTGGGACATGTAGCTCGGCCAGTTGTTCTCCGCGCCCTCGATGATGCCGTTCTGAACGCCAGTGTAAATCTCATTGTACGCCATTGGCGTGGGGGATGCGCCGAGAGACGAGACGAGGTCCATCATGAGGGGCGTCTCCTGAACGCGAAACTTCAGGCCCTTCATGTCCGCGGGAGTATGGACGGCGCGCTTTGAGTTGTAGAAGTTGCGGGAGCCCGAGTCGAACCAACAAAGCCCAAGAAGCCCGTCCTTGGTGATGGAGGTGAGGAACTCCTCGCCTATAGCTCCGTCTAATACCTTAAAGGCGTGGTCGCGGTCGCGGTAGAGATAGGGCATAGAGAGGGCGTTCATGATGGGGTTTATCGGGGCGAGGGGGTTTGTACCCACGCGGATAAAATGAATGTCGCCCATCTGGGTCTGCTCGATGGCGGTCTTTTCGTCGCCAAGCATGGAGTTGTTGTAGACCTCGATAACGATGTCGCCCTTTGTGCGCTCTTTTACAAGCTCAGCGAAGCGAATGTCGCCCAAGACCGTGGGATACCCGTCCGGGTGGTTGTCGGCCAGCTTAAAAACACGCGGAGCCGCAAACGAGGCGGACGTTAAAACAAGCGCAAGAACCAAAGCCAAAAGCATACTCTTCTTCATAATCAAAAACCCCTCCTTATTATTTGCCCACGCTTCACGCGCGGGATATTGGTCAAATTATTTGCCGAACATCATGTTAGGCACGGTCATGGAAAGAGCCGGGACAAAGGTGAGCAACAACAAAACCGCTACCATCGTGGCGTAGAACGGCAACATGGACTTGGCCGCTTTTTCGATGGATATTCCGCCTATGGACGAGCCGACGTACAGCACCGTCCCGACGGGCGGCGTAAGGAGGCCGATGGAGAGGTTCAACATCATCACGATGCCGAACTGCACCGGATCCATGCCTATGGCGGGCGACGTGACCACGGGCAGGAGTATCGGGGCCGTGATGAGGATAAGAGGCGCCATATCCATGATGCAACCCAATACCAAAAGCGCTATGTTGATGAGGAGTAGCAGGGCTACTCTGTTGCTTGTAAGTGTCAATAGGAAATTTGAAATCATGGTGGGTATACGAAGTGTGGTCATCATGTAGCCAAACGCCTGAGACGCGGCTATTACCGACATGACCATAGCCAGAGTTTTAAGGGTTTTCTTTAAGATGACCCACATGCGCGACAGGGGGACTTCACGGTAAATGAAGAACGTCACGAAAAACGCCCATATACAGGCCACGGCGGCGGATTCTATCGCCGTAAAGATGCCGGTGAACACGCCGGCTATGATGATAACGGCGGTCATAAGGCCGAATATGCTGTCTACGGCTATCTTCCAGGCCTCTGCGCGGGTGTATTTCTCGCCCCGAGGGTAGTTGCGCTTGACAGCCATGACATAGCTCAGAATCATCAGCGCGACGCCGAGTATAATACCCGGCACGAGCCCAGCCATAAAGAGCTTGCCCACGGAGAGCCCGCCTATCGCGGAGGCGTAGATTATCATGTTGTGGCTCGGCGGTATGAGCACACCCTGACACGCGCTCGCTATGGTCACGTCCACGGAATAATCGACGTCATAGCCCTGCTTGACCATCATCGGAATCATCATAGCCCCTATGGAGGACGTGTCGGCCACGGCTGAGCCGGATATGCCGCCGAAGAACATGCTCGCCAAGATGTTGACCATAGCAAGCCCGCCCCTCATGCGCCCTATCAGAACGTCGGAGAACTTGATGAGCCGGTCTGAAATCCCGCCCTCGCCCATTATCTCCCCCGCTAAGATAAAGAACGGGATGGCTAAGAGAGAAAACGAGTTCATGCCCTTCACAAGCTGCTGCGTTATGGCGCCGAGGGATATGCCAAGATAATAGGCTGACGCAAAAGAGGAGAGAGCCAGCGCAAAGGCTATCGGGACTTTAATTACTATAAAAACGACAAAAAGCCCAAGAAGAAGCGCTATGGCCACAGGGTCAGTCGTCATAGGTTTACAACCTCCCGTTGTTTTTCGGTTTCAAGAGGCTTGGCGCCCTCTTTTAGCTGCATAATGACCTGTTCTGTGATAGCTAAAAAAATAAGAATCCCGGCCGCGCAAGGCGCCGCAAACTGAATCCACACAGGCCAACCCGTAGCCGCCAAGCGATTTCGCGATAGCCTCGTGATATAGGGTATGATGGACCAAAATATTACGCAACCAAAAACTCCTATCAGTATTCTGTCAAGGAGCTCGACCGCGTAGATAACTTTTTTGGGGAGTCTGCTTACGAATATTTCAATGGATATGTGCGCCTGCTGTTTAACGCCCAAAAACATAGCGATGAAACAGAACCATATCATGAGCTGCAAGGCGACTTCTTCGCTCCAACGCGGCGCTAAACTGAAAAAATATCGCATAATGACGTGATAAAAAATAACAAGCACCATCGCGCACAAAAAAACCGCCGCGATGATCTCAAAAAGAGCGGAGATAACACCGAGAATCTTTTTGTATATTCTCAATCTAACACCTCCAAAGTATGAGACCGCCGAAAAGAACATCCGAAACATTTTTAATATTCATAAATCTGAATCGTAGTTTCTCATATTCATAGAGCGTTTGTCAATATCTCGCGTTGACTCACAAAAAAACGACTCGAAATACATCAACCTGGATAAAAAAAAGCCCGCTTCTCAGCGGGCTTTTTTTACTGTATTAAACTTGCTTATTTTTTGAGTTGGTGCCCGAGAGAGGACTCGAACCTCCACAGCCTTGCGACTACTAGAACCTGAATCTAGCGCGTCTACCAATTCCGCCACCCGGGCTTTATAAAACGGAGAAAGTTTAACCTATTTTCCTGCGGGCGTCAACAAGTTTTTTACCAGGCCGCGACCAAACCATCCGTGCGCGGCTCCGTGCCGCCGGCCAGCGTACCGTGCGGCGTCCGGACTATTATCTCGCCGCGGCCAAATGTAGTGCTGTCCGGCATCATCTGAAGGTCGTGCCCTCTCGCCGCGAGCGACAGCGCGATGGAGTTTGAAACGCCCTGTTCGACCTGGATGTTTTTGCCTTTTGTCCACTGCCAGCGCGGGGCGTCTAATGCCTCCTGCGGGTTCATGCCGAAGTCTATCATGTTTGTCACAACCTGAACGTGTCCTTGCGGCTGCATGAAGGCGCCCATCACGCCAAAAGGCCCGACGGCCGAGCCGTCCTTGCTCAGAAAACCCGGGATAATAGTGTGGTAGGGCTTTTTAGAAGGGGCTAAAACATTGGGGGACGTTGGGTCAAGGCTGAAGTTGTTGCCCCGGTTGTGCAGGCTGATGCCAGTGTCTGGGACAACCAAGCCTGAGCCAAAGCCCGTGTAGTTGCTCTGAATCAAGGAAACCATGTTGCCGGCCTCGTCGGCGGCGGCCAAGTAGACCGTGCCGCCTTTGGGGGGCGTGCCTGGCGCGGGTAAGAGCGCGGTTTCGCCGATAAGTTTGCGGCGCTCGTCGGCGTAGGCTGTGGCGAGAAGCTCTTGAGTTGTGTATTTCATAAACCGAGGGTCAGCGACGTGCTCCGTTGCGTCTATAAAGGCCAATTTCATGGCCTCGATCATAATATGATACGTCTTTTCGTTTTCGCGCGCCTCCGATAAGTCGAAGCCTTTCAGGATGTTGAGCGCCATGAGCGCGGTTATCCCGTGTCCGTTCGGCGGAATTTCCCAAACATCGTAACCCCTGTAATTAACCGTTATGGGGTCAACCCACTCAGGCTTAAACTCCGCTAAATCCCCGGCCCTGAGCCACGCGCCGTGTTTTTTGGAAAAGGCGTCTATCTTCTCCGACAACGCGCCGCGATAAAAAGCCTCGGCCTTGCTTTCGGCGATGAGGGAAAGCGTCTTTGCGTGGCATTTTGAACACCAGATTTCCCCCGCTTCCGGGGCGCGTCCGTCCGGGCAAAACGTGTCGAACCAATGTCTAAATTCGTCTCCTTTTTCTTTGGAATAGCCAACGAACGCCGCCCTCCAGAGCTTGCTGACGGCGGGGGCTACAGGGTAGCCGTCCGCCGCGTAGGTTATAGCGGGCGCCAATACATCCGTCAGCGGCAGTTTGCCGAACTTCTCGGACAGGGCCGCCCAGCCTCCGGGCACGCCGGGAACCGTCACGGAATACCAGCCGAGCTTAGGCATTTCCTTGAAGCCGGCGTCGTTTATGGTCTTCAAATTGGCGGCCTTTGGGGAGAGTCCGCTGCAGTTGAGGCCGTGAAGCTTGCCATGAGCCCACACAAGCGCAAACAAGTCGCCGCCGATGCCGTTTGCCGTCGGCTCCGTAACGGTAAGGCAAGCCGCCGTAGCTACAGCCGCGTCCACGGCGTTGCCGCCCTTCTTCAGAATCTCGAGCCCGGCCTGAGCCGCCAACGGATTTCCCGTCGCCACCATGCCCTTAGCGCCAAACACAACAGAACGCCGAGACGGATATATATAACGCTCCGCGTCAAATTTCAAACCAACGCCCACTCAGAACAACTCCTTTTCATGAAATACGCGCGCAAAATCTATGCATTAATTTTATTATATTCATAATATAAGAATAGTCTGAAGTTAAGATATAATGAAATTCGGATTCGGCAAAAAAAGATTAGCCCGAAAGGGGTTTATTTAACTATAATGAGCAACTTAATGGACGACAACAAAAACAAGCCGCAAACTGCCGACAAGCCCGGCTCTTCCAAAACCGCAAATTCCTTGGAAAATTTTTTGGTACGCATAGGGTTTGGTATGAAGGCCAAACTGATAATTATTTTTGTGGCCATAAAGGTCATTCCCTTAGTGCTTTTGACGTGGTTGGCCTGGAGGCAGACAGGCTTGCTCGGCGTTGAGGTAAGCCGCCTCACGTCACAACTTGTGGAAACGGCTCACCAGTCGCTCTCCAATACGGGCGAGATAGCCGTAAACGATGCGGTCGACGCCCTGAACGCCCGCGCCGTCGAGGATATAGAGCGCATGACCACGGACTTAGCCTTAGACGTAGCTAAGTTTTTATATAAACGGGACGACGACATTCTTCAAGCCTCGAAATTACGGATTGAAGAAGGGGCTTTCAGGGCTTTTTTGAACGGGCGCAGCGACAACGTCGTCAAACCCGGGAAATGGCGTTTGGCGGATGATGGCAAGTCGTGGATTCCCGAACATCAGCCCGAGCCGCGCGATACCATGAAGTCGACCAACAAAGAAAACGACCTCGGTTTTCGCTATCGCGCTCCGACAATCTTCGACCAAGAAAAAAAACTTCTTTTCAGAGAAATGACATTTGTGGATATTGCCGGACAAGAGCGCGTAAAGGTAACGACCTCAGACGTTATGGACCCGGAGATGAAAGACGTGTCCATACGTGAAAACACCTTCGTCAAAGCTGAAAATTATTTTGAGCATCTGAAAAAACTGAAACCGAGGGAAATTTACGTCTCTGACGTAATAGGGGCGTATGTTCCGTCAAAAATAATAGGCATGTACACGCCCGAGAACGCCCAAAAACTCGGCATACCTTACGCGCCGCAAGACGAAGCCTACGCCGGTACGGAAAACCCGAACGGCAGGCGTTTTCAGGGCATTGTTCGCTGGGCTACGCCCGTGATGGACGCGGATAACAATATAATCGGCTACGTCACGCTCGCTCTCGATCACGACCACCTGATGGAGTTCACATCGCATATAATCCCCACAAACAAGCGATATGTCGAGCTTCCAAGCGCTTACGAGGGCAACTACGCCTTTATCTGGGACTATAAATGCCGCAGTATCGTACACCCGCGTCACCATTCCATATGCGGTTATGACCCAGAGACCGGAGAGCCGCAGATCCCCTGGTTGGAAGACCGTATATACAACGACTGGAAAGCGAGCGGCAAGAGCTTGAGCGATTTTCTTGCGTTCGTCCCCACTTTCGACGCTCAGTCCGTACTAAAGAAGCCCGCGCCTGAGCTTACAAAAGCAGGGCTTGTGGGTTTGGATGGACGATACCTCAACAACGCGCCCCAGTGCACGGGATGGTTCGACCTTACGCGAGACGGGGGGTCGGGATCTTTTCATATCCTGTGGAGCGGACTCAGAAAGATAACCACGGCTGCCGCTATCCCCTACTACACGGGTCAGTACTCGCCGGAGAAGGCGGGCTCCAAGCGCGGGTTCGGTTTTGTGTCCATAGGCGCGGAGCTCGATGATTTTTACCGCCCGGCTATGGAGACAAAGGAAGTCTTAGATAAATTGGTTGAAGAGACGGACACGGCTCTGACGAAAACCGCCGAGGCCACTAATGTCGCCATAGAGAGAAACTTAATCAACACCACTACCCAGCTTGTTTTCAGCGCCGCCGTCATGGTGATAATCGTCGTATTTATAGCCATATGGATGGCCTCTGTTTTCACCAAGAGCATAACGAACATGATAAATGGCATCTCGCGTTTCAGAGGCGGAGAGCGCCACTTCCGCTTTAACGCCCCCGTCAAGGACGAGATAGGGACTTTGGCCGACTCATTTGACGATATGGCCGACAGTTTGGAGGCCAGCGTTACATCCCCGTTATCCATCATAGACATGAACCGCAGCGTAATCTATATGAACAGCATGGCTCTTGTCTCGATAAAAAAGAAGCGGGACGATATTATAGGAAAATCCTACAACGAATTTAGCCTCTATCCGCCTCTCTCGCCCTACGACCCGGTGCTGGCTTTGGATGAAAACAGGGAGGCTGAAATTCTCTACCTTCCGGATCTCGATAAGTATATAAGGGGCAGCGCCTCGTATCTCTTGGATAAGGCCGGCCAAAAAATCGGCTACATCGTTATAAGCACGGATATAACCGAGATAATCAAAGAGCGCAACGTCCTGATGAAAACTCAAGTCGACCTCAAGCGGGCCGTCGAGGAGGCCAACAAGGCCAACGCCTCAAAGGGCGACTTCTTAGCGCGTATGAGCCATGAAATCCGTACGCCCATGAACGCCATTATGGGAGTAACGAACATAGTAAAGCGCAAACTCGCCGAGTACGCTGCGGTCATCGGAGGCAAGCTGATGGGAGTGAACGAGGACATGATGGAGATTCAGTCTCACGTACGCCAGATAGAGACGTCCTCGCAACACCTCTTAGGCTTGCTGAACGATATTCTCGACCTCTCGAAAATAGACGCGGGCAAGATAGAACTGACCGAGGAAACCGTCGATATTGAAAAGCTCGTAGTCACGGTCGGAACCATCATCCGCCCGCGCTGCGAAGAGAAGAACATAGTTTTCAATATAAATTGCGATATTGACGCTCCGGCGGCTTTTGTGAGCGATTCTCTGCGCTTGCGTCAGGTGCTTATAAACCTTCTCGGAAACGCCGTAAAGTTTACGCCGGAGTGCGGCGTGGTGGAGCTTGATATCTCGCAGAAGGCAAAAGAAAACGGCAAAACCCTCGTTCAATTTATCATACGCGATACGGGTATCGGCATAGCGGAGGACGTACTGCCCAAGCTCTTCAAGGCTTTCGAGCAAGGCGGAGCGGACATGTCACGCAAGCATGGAGGCGCCGGCCTCGGTCTCGCCATAAGTCAGAGGATAATACAGCTCTTTGGCGGAGAGATAAAAGTGCAAAGTCAAAGCGGAAAGGGAAGCGTTTTCGAGTTCAACCTTTGGCTGAAAGACGCCGCCGCGGAGGAGTCCATTATCGACGAGATGACAGACGTCGACAATATTTTCCTGAACAAAAAATGCCTGTTGGTCGACGATGTGGCAATAAACCGCATGATAGCCGTAGATTTTCTGAGCCTGACCGGCATGAAAGCCGATGAGGCCGACGACGGAGCGGAGGCCGTGGAAATGTTCAAAAATTCGCCGCTAAACACGTACGATATAGTCTATATGGACATTCAGATGCCCAACATGAACGGCTACGAAGCCGCGCTCGCGTTAAGGGCTCTTGACCGTGACGACGCCAAGACTGTGCCCATAATCGCCCTGACGGCCAACGCCTTCAAGGATGACATAGACAAGGCTTTTGCGAGCGGCATGAACGGACATACGTCCAAGCCCTTAGAGTTTGATACCTTGATCGGTCTGACCACGAAATTCTTGGGTAAAAATTCTTAAAAATAGGGAAGGGAGGAAAGATTTTATGAGCAAAAAAGAGATCGCCCTCGGCGGCGCCTCGGAGACCCTTGATTTGGCGAGCTTGATAGAGGCCAAAAAACACAAGGAGCTAAAGGACATAGCGCTCAACACCAAGGCTATAGACTTAGCAGAGGAGTTGGAGGAGCTTGGACAGGAACAGCGGGTAATCCTGTTTCGCTCTCTGCCTAAAGACACGGCGGCCGATATTTTTTCGCACCTTTCCCCCGACACGCAGGAGAACCTTATCGAGCTTCTCACCGACCCGGAGCTAACTCATATCGTCGACGGACTGTTCCTCGACGACGCCGTCGATTTTATCGAGGAAATGCCGGCCAACGTGGTCAAACGCGTCCTGAAAAACGCGTCCGAGGAGACGCGCAAGCAGATAAATCAGCTCTTGCAGTATCACGAGGACACGGCCGGGAGCATAATGACCACGGAGTACATCGACCTCAAAGAGGAGATGACCGTGGACGACGCCTTCGCGCGTATCCGTAAGGTCGGCATGGACAAAGAGACGATATACACGTGCTACGTCACGGACGCGGTGCGCGTACTGGGCGGCGTCGTGACGGTGAAAACGCTTTTGCTCTCTCAGAAAACCGACAAAATAGGCGACGTCATGACGCCTGGCGTCATCTGCGTCACCACCGGCGACGACCGCGAGCAAGTGGCCGAGATTTTTCAGAGGTACGACCTCATAGCCCTGCCCGTAGTGGATACGGAACATCACCTTGTGGGGATAATAACGGTTGACGACGCTATGGAGGTTTTGGAAGAAGAAAACACGGAGGACTTCCACATCATGGCGGCTATGGAGCCGTCGGACGAACCGTATCTCTCCGCCGGGGTCTTTGACTTGGCCAAACACCGCATTATGTGGCTTCTCGTCCTGATGGTGAGCGCGTTTTTCACGGGCGGCATACTCACGCACTACGAGTCGCTTTTCAAGGCGTTCCCCGCGCTCATAGCCGCAATTCCCATGCTGATGGACACGGGCGGCAACGCCGGCTCCCAGTCCTCTACGCTCATCATTCGCGGCATGGCCGTCGGGGAACTGCACTTGTCGGATTGGCTTTCCATATTCTGGAAGGAACTGCGCGTGAGCCTCTTGGTCGGGTCTATATTGGGGCTTATAAACGTCGTCTACAAGTGGTGCCTCAGCGGAGACCTGACCTTGGCTTTAATAGTGGGGGCAAGCCTTTGCATTACAGTGGTGTTCGCGAAGCTCATAGGCTGCATGTTGCCGCTCTTCGCCAAGCGCCTGCGCCTCGACCCGGCGCTTATGGCCGCGCCAATAGTTACGACCATAGTGGACGCCGGCAGTTTATTCGTCTATTTTTGGATAGCCG
>BNVG01000027.1 GCA_025997935.1 Synergistales bacterium
ATTGGATTATGCCCGCGCTGAAAATGACGGGCGTTATCCCGGTTGGCAAGGGGTAAAGTGCCGCTGTTAAGCCCGAGCTTGCGGGTCTCGCCATCGGCGATGATGAGCTCCACGTCGTAGCCCTCTTCCGCAAAGTAACCCTGCTCGAAAGCAACGATTGTCGGTCTTCCGGGAAGCGGCGCTGAGGCTGCGCCCAAGGAACTGACCAAAATTCAACTGAGCAGAGGCACATCGCTCTGCGGAATACCGACAATCGTTGCTTTCGAGCAGGGTTACTTTGCGGAAGAGGGCTACGACGTGGAGCTCATCATCGCCGATGGCGAGACCCGCAAGCTCGGGCTTAACAGCGGCACTTTACCCCTTGCCAACTGGGATTACGCCTATTTTCCGTCTATAGAGAACGGCTTGGGCATCAAGGTTGTGGACGGTTTGCACAGAGGTTGCATAACGATAATCGTGCCGGAAAATTCGCCGATTCATACCGTGCACGACCTGAAAGGCAAGAAAATTGCCATAGAAAACTTGGGCGGCACAGAGCACCAGGTCACTGTCGTATGGCTTGAAACCAACGGGATCAAGGCGCGCTCGAACGAGGAAGCTGAGCTTATCCCCTATGGCGACGGCAACCTCGAGATTGAAGCCGCGAAAAAGGGCGAAGTCGACGCCGTGGCTATATGGGATCCGATTGGCGCGCAGGCGCTAAGGCAGGGCTTTCGCAAAATTTTTGACCTGCACGACACAGAACCGTTCGCCGGCAGGTATTGCTGCTTCCTGATGGCCTCGGAGAAGATTTTGAAAGAAGACCCGGAGCAGATAGCGTCATTGCTTCGCGCCTACCACAAAGCGCAGAACTTTATTAACGAAAACCCGGAAAAGGCCGCCCATATCGTCATCGACAAGAAATACATCAATGTTGACGACGTTGAGCTCGCGGTCAGCCTTATCAAGAACTACGACTATCCTACATATAAGGACAGGAAGGACGGCACCACGAACGTTTATGAGGACGTGGAGTATTTCAGCCAAAAATTAATCGACCTCGGTTATCTGACTTCGTCGAAGGACGCGAAGGCAATTGCCGCAAAGCTGTACACCGAAGTCAAGACCAATGACTATTAGAGAATTGAGCGACGTAAAGTTTGGCTTTACAGTAATATTCACCTCCTTGGGGTTCGGGCTGGCGCTTGTCGCCAGCCTCGTAATTCCCACGCCTGACGCGGTTATCAACGACACCGCGTACCGGGTGATACTCGCGGGCCTTATGTTGTTATATCTTGTAACAGGCGCGCTTGCGTGGTTTAGGCCAAATCGCCGGGAGAATTTCACCAAATGCGCTCCGTTCAGATTTGCTATGGGGCTTGTGTTGCTCGTGTGGGATTTGCTTGGCACAAAGTATGAGGCGCTACCTATGCCGTTTTTTCCAGGGCCGTCCAAAATTACCTGGGTGTTTGTGGAAGAACGGGCGTTTTTGTTTACGAACATGCTCTATTCTTTGCGACTGTATTTTTGCGGCTTCATCAGCGGCGTAGTGGCCGGGGTGGGGACTGGAATAATCATCGGCTGGTTCCGGCCCGCGAATTATTGGATTATGCCCGCGCTGAAAATGACGGGCGTTATCCCGGCTGTGGCATGGATGCCTTTCGCGCTTACGGTGTTTCCGACGTCGTTTATGGCCGGTTGCTTTTTGGTGTCCATGTGCGCGTGGTTTCCTATCGGGTTTCAGACCGCGCGCGGTATGCAGACTACGCAAAAAGTCTACTTCGAGGTCGCGCAGACCATTGGCGGCGGACGCCTTTACGCGTTGTTCAACGTCGCTTTGCCGAATGCCTTACCGTCGATTTTTACCGGTATTTCGACAGCGAACGGGCTGGCGTTCACCACGCTCGTCATGACGGAGATGATGGGCGCGCGGGGCGGCTTGGGCTATTACATCAACTGGGCAAAGGCCTGGTCAAGCTATTACAAGGTTTACGCCGCCATCATCATCATGGCGGTTTTGTTCAGCCTTATCATGAAAATCATATCGGTGATTCAGGCGCGGGCATTGGTTTGGCAAAAGGGGTTGACCTCAAATGTCGAAGAACGTGGTTGAAGTTGTGGGCGTTTGCCGCACATATAAGAGCGCGCGCGGCGAAGAGGTACACGCTCTGGAAAATGTCAGCCTGACGGTAAGCGAGGGCGAGTTTGTGTCAATAATAGGCTCGAGCGGCTGCGGCAAGACGACGCTTTTGCGCCTCGTCGCGGGACTTGACAAACCGCAGTCCGGGACATGCTCGCTAAACGGCGCGCCGATAGTCGCTCCGTCGCCAAAGAGCGGCTATGTGTTTCAGCAGCAGAGCCTGTTTCCGTGGCTGACCGTCGAGGGCAACATCGCCTCAGGGCTGAAAGCTCGCGGCGTTTATAAGCAATATAAAGACGACGTTCCCAAGTACATCAGCCTTGTGGGGCTTGACGGTTTTGAACATTCCTATCCTCATCAAATTTCGGGCGGCATGGCTCAGCGGGCGGCCATTGCGCGCTCTCTTATAAACCGTCCGTCGGTGTTGCTTTTAGACGAGCCTATGGGCGCGCTGGATTCGTTCACCCGCGCCGGTTTGCAGGACAAGCTACTTGAAATCTGGAGGACGAACGGCACGACGATGATTCTTGTCACGCATGATATCGACGAGGCTATTTATCTGTCTGACAGGATTGTCATTATGACGCCGCGCCCAGGCAAGGTAAGCGAGGTGTTGGAGGTGAAATTTCCGCACCCGCGACACAGGGGCGGCGCGGAGTTCTTGGGTCTCAGACGCGTAATTTTGGAAAAACTCAACTTGGCGAGCGCGCAACCTCAGCCGGAATATAGAATATAGCGCTCATAATAAATTCCACACCCCTTCAAACCCAACCGAAAACCCGCCTCGCCGCAATAGACTCCAAAGAGCGAGCTTGTTACGCCCCCTGTTTGTTTTTACCGCCGCTCCACATGCGAGGTTTTAGTTTATACGGACGCGCGCAACGCACGAATGCGCGTCCGTATTTTTTTGCCGCGGCGGTTGTGTTTTCGGATGCCGAAGAATAAAAATATGTTGTGGATACGCTTGATTTTTGCGTTATAATCTGAGAGTTGTCGTATACTTTTAGTTTCATAACTTTATTTGGGAGGTTTTCGCATGTCGGTTATAGTCTCGCTGTTTGTTATTATTTTCGGGCTTTGCGCTATAGGGTACGCATGGTTGGTTTATCAGAAGATGATGGCTTTCGAGGTCGGCAACGCACGCATAAAGGAGCTTTCGAATATAATTCATAATGGCGCTATGGCGTTTATCAAAAAAGAATATACGTGGCTCGTCCCGTTTGTGGCCGTCGTGACTTTGATTTTATGGGCAGCTATCTCGTTTGGCTCGGCCTTCGCGTTTTTGCTCGGCGCGGTCTGCAGCGCGGGGGCGGGCTACGCCGGTATGTACGTAGCCACTCAGGCCAACGGGCGCACCACGTTCGCGGCCACGAAGAACGCGGGCGACGCCCTCGATATGGCTTTCTCCGGCGGCAGTATCGTCGGCATGGTAGTGGTAGGCGTCGGGTTGGTCGGCGTGGCGTTTTCTTATATTTTCCTGAGTGTTGAGACAATGGCGGCGTTCGGCATGGGGGCCAGTAGCATAGCGCTCTTCGCCCGCGTCGGCGGCGGCATCTACACCAAGGCGGCGGACGTGGGCGCCGACTTGGTCGGCAAGGTCGAGGCCGGAATACCCGAGGACGACCCGCGCAACCCGGCGGTCATAGCGGACAACGTGGGCGACAACGTGGGCGACGTGGCGGGCATGGGAGCCGACTTGTTCGAGTCCTATGTCAACGCCATAATAGCGGCTATGGCCATAGGCTACACGTTCACTAAGCTCTACCCCGGCGAGGCCGAGGCTTTGGGGCTTTGGGGTTCGTGTTTCCCGCTTCTTTTGTCGGCCTGGGGGATAATATCGTCGATAGCCGGGTGCCTTTTCATCAGCGCCAATGTCCCGATTATCAGCCCTGTCGCCGGTAAGGTCTTCGCTTTCCTTGAGGGCAAGATAGGGCATTTCAAGAAAATCATGGACAGAATCAGAGGCGGGGACGCCGCCTTTGCGCTTCGTGTCGGGCTTTTCGCGTCCGGCGTCATCATGATTCTCGGTACGTTTGTTTTGAGCGTAATTTTCTTCTTCTCTCAGGGCTTCAACATATTCCTTTCCGTTACGTCGGGCGTTGTGGCCGCCATTCTCATAGGCTACGTCACGGAATACTTCACGTCGAGCGACTATAAGCCTGTCAAGCGCGTGGCCTACTCCTCCGGCACGGGCCCAGCCACGGTCATACTGTCCGGCATATCCCTTGGCATGTTCTCAATAGCCGTTCCGGTAATTCTTATATGTCTTTCTATTTTAATAAGCTACGCGCTGTCCGGCGTTTTCGGCGTGGCCTGCGCCGCCGTCGGGATGCTCTCCATCACGGGTATAGCGCTTTCCGTCGACGCATACGGCCCCATCTCCGACAACGCCGGCGGCATAGCGGAGATGAGCGAACTTCCCGAGGAAGTGCGCGAGATAACGGACAAGCTCGACTCAATAGGCAACACCACCGCCGCTATGGGCAAGGGGCTTGCTATTGGCTCCGCCGCGCTGACGGCACTGTCGCTTTTTGTGGCCTACGCTCAGGCCACAAGTCTCAAGGCCATAGACATAATCGAGCCAAACGTCATGGTTGGGTTGTTCCTCGGCGGGATGCTTCCCTTTGTGTTCTGCGCTCTCTCCATTGACGCGGTAGGGCGCGCCGCTCAGGCTATGATCGACGAGGTTCGCCGCCAGTTCAAGGAGATAGTCGGCATCATGGATGGCACCGGCAAGCCGGAGTACGAGAAGTGCATCGCCATATCCACAAACGCCGCTCTGCGCGAGATGATAGCCCCCGGTGTGTTGGCCATACTGTCGCCTGTCGTCATAGGTCTTCTTCTCGGGAAAGCGGCGCTCGGCGGGCTTCTCGGCGGCTCTATCGTCACGGGCGTCATGCTGGCGCTCTTCTTGGCGAACTCGGGCGGCGCTTGGGATAACGCCAAAAAATACATCGAGTCCGGCGAGTTCGGCGGCAAGGGTACGCCAAACCACGCGGCGGCGGTCGTGGGCGACACGGTAGGCGACCCGTTCAAGGACACAGCCGGCCCCAGCCTGAACATCCTCATAAAGTTGATGACGGTGGTGGCCCTGGTTTTGGCGCCGTTGTTCTGACTTGAGGCGCAAGAGCGATGAAACTCGGATCCGACGAAGTGCGCGCCATAGCCGACGAGGCCAGGCTTTCCCTGACGGGGGAAGAATTGGCCAAGGCTACGCGCTATATAAGCAACTTTTTGGATATGGTCGACAGGTTCAAAGAGCTCGACTTAAAGGGCGTCGAGCCGTTCTGTTTCGCGGAGGCCACGGAGTGCCCTCTGCGCGAGGACGAGCCGACGAGCTTCGACAATATCCCCGACATCTTGGCGGGGCGCGTGGAGGGGACAGACTCCTTCTTCAAGGTCCCGCGTATTGTGGGTGAGGCGTAATGGATATTTTTGAGCTTGGAGCGCGCGACGTAGCCAAGGGTGTGCGCGAGAAGAAGTTCTCGGCTGTCGAGGCGTTCGACTCCTGTTTTGGCCGCTTGAGCGCCTACGAGGGCAAGATAGCCGCCATAATTACGCGCACCGCCGAAGAGGGGCGTGAACAGGCGAAGAGCATAGACGCTCGATTAGCAAAAAAAGAGGACGTAGGCCCTCTCGGCGGCGTCCCGACTATTCTGAAAGACAATATGTGTACAAGAGGCGTCCGCACGACGGCGGGAAGCCGCATACTTGGCGACTGGGCTCCGCCCTACAGTGCGACTGTGTGGGATTTACTGCGGAACGCTGGGGCGACGCTTTTGGGCAAAGCTAATATGGACGAGTTCGCTATGGGTAACACGACCGGCACATCGGCTTTCGGCCCCACGGCCAACCCATGCGACATCACCCGCGTGCCGGGCGGAAGCTCGGGCGGAAGCGCCGCCGCCGTCTCAGCGGGTTACTCTCCTTTCTCGCTCGGTAGCGATACGGGCGGTTCCATAAGACAGCCGGCTTCATACTGCGGCATATACGGATTTAAGCCCACTTACGGTCTCGTGAGCCGCTATGGACTTATCGCTTACGGTTCGTCTCTCGACCAGATAGGGCCTTTCGCGCGTGACATGGAGGACTTGGCCCTCGTTATGAGCGTTTTGGCTCGTCACGACCCTAAGGACTCCACCAGCGTACAGGGCAAAAACCTCGATTTCACACTGAAAGGCGACGCTATAAAGGGCAAAAAAATCGCGCTTGTGAAGGATTTCAAGGACTTCACGCTTGACAGGCCTATAGCGGACGCCATGAAGCGCGTGGCTGGTATTTTGGAGAAAGCGGGAGCGGTAATAACGGAAGTGTCCCTGCCCACGGTCGCCCGCTACGCCGTCGCCTGCTACTACGCCATAGCGGCGTCCGAGGCTCATACGAACCTCGCCCGATACGACGGTGTGCGCTATGGGTATCGCGTATCCGACGACGGCATAAACCTCAAAGAGTCGTTTGAGAAAGTGCGCTCGGAGGGCTTTGGCGTGGAGGTGAAGTCGCGCATAATAGCCGGCACCTGCCTGACGGAGCCGGTTCGGAGCGAAGAGTATTACGTCGCCGCAACGCGCGTGCGTACGCTCATAGCGTCGGAGTTCGCCAAGGCTTTTGAGAGCGTAGACTGCATATTGCAGCCCGTCACGCCGTCTTTGCCCGAGAAAATCGGGGCCGTGGACGACGACGCTACCAAGGGTTACGAGTCAGACCTCTACACTCTGCCCGTAAACATGGCTGGTTTGCCCGGGCTGTCGTTCTTCACGGGTTACGCGGCTGATCCGGCCTTGCCGGTGGGTTTGCAGTTGGTCGGGCCGCGCTGGAGCGACGCGAGCCTTCTCAATATAGGCTTCGACTTGCAAAAAATTCTTGGGAATCCAAGAATCGCGAACGGGGGGCTTTAACCATGCCGCTTACTTTCACGCCCGTCATAGGGATAGAGATACATATTCAGCTGAAGACTAAATCCAAGGTCTTCTGCAAATGCGGGACGGACTACGCCAACGACCCGCCGAACTCTCACGTCTGCCCCGTCTGCATGGGACTTCCGGGCTCGTTGCCGGTTCTCAACCGCGCCGTCGTTCAGCAGGGGATGCTCGCCGGGCTTGCGCTGAACTGCCGCATACTGCCCACGACGTTCTTTTTTAGAAAATCTTACTACTACCCCGATTTGCCCAAGGGCTTTCAGGTTACGCAGAGCGACCTTCCCATAGCGGCTGAGGGGTGGCTTGAGATTCACGACGACGCGGGCAAGCCCAAGAAAATCCGCATAAACCGCCTTCACTTAGAAGAGGACGTCGGCAAACTCCACCACAGCACGACGGACGGTAGGCTTGAGGGCGCGAGCACGTCTTTTGTGGACTACAACCGCTCCGGTTTGCCATTGGCTGAGATAGTGTCCGAGCCGGACGTGTCGAGCGCGCGCGAGGCGGTGGAATATGTCACGTCGCTCCGGCGTCGCGTGAGATATTCGGGCGCGTCCGACGTAGACTTAGAGAAGGGCATGATGCGCTTTGACGCCAACGTCTCCGTAAAATGCTCGGACGGACGCTGGGGCAAGCGCGCGGAGGTCAAGAACATGAACTCCTTCCGCGCGTTAGAGCGCGCTATAGAGTACGAGATCAAGCGGCAGTCGAAGATTCTGGAGGACGGCGGCGAGGTCTTGCAGGAGACGCGGCACTGGAACGACACCAAGGGCGTAACCACCGGTATGCGCGTAAAGGAGTTCTATCGTAAATTTATCGTTGAGCCGGATTTGCCGCCGC
Source organism: Synergistales bacterium (assembly GCA_025997935.1). GTDB lineage: Bacteria > Synergistota > Synergistia > Synergistales > Aminobacteriaceae > BNVG01. Next base: position 7,876 of record BNVG01000027.1, read on the forward strand.
TCGTCGTGTCGTCATCTTGGGTGGAGGAGACGCGCGCGCGCCTGCCCGAGATGCCGGTGGAAAGAGCCGAGCGCTACGAGAAGGAGATGGGTTTGTCTGAGACGGACGCGGCCGTTTTGACCGACTCTATTGACGTGGCGCGATATTTCGAGGCCGTCGTAGCGTCGGGCGCAAATCCCCAAAGGGCCGGAAACTGGGTACGCACGGAGGTTTTGCGCTTTATCAATGAAAAGCAAATCAGCGTCGACGACTTGGCCGTAAAACCCGCCTCTCTGGCCGAGCTGTTGAGCCGCGTGGAAAGCGGGAAGCTCTCCACCACTCAGGCAAAGGGAGTCTTTGAGGGTATGCTTGAGGGTTTGTCAATCGAAGACGCCATAAAGAAGACCGGCGCGGTCGAGGGCGGAGTGGGCGCGGACGCGCTTACAGCTCTTGTGAAGTCGACATTGGCGGCAAACGCGGACGTCGTAGAGGAGATAAAGTCCGGCAAAGATACAAAAGGCAAAAAGATAAAATTCCTTCAGGGGCTTATCATGCGCGAGGCAAAAGGCCAGGCGAAGCCCGACGAAGTCGAAGCGGCTATAGAGGCGGCGCTGAAAGACGACGCTTAGCCGATAGGGGGCGGCGAGGGCCGAGTTGAATTTTTAGTTCGGCCCTCGTTTACCCTGATTTGAGGCATTCTTGCCCTTGACCTTTTGGTGAAAAGCTGTAAAATACTGTATCGTGTTCGGGACGTAGCGCAGCCTGGCTAGCGCATCTGCATGGGGTGCAGGGGGTCGGAGGTTCGAATCCTCTCGTCCCGACCATTTTCAGACCTCGATTAAAACAAAACCTCAATCAATCACAATTCAAAATATGGAGGACTGGCCGAGTGGTCGATGGCGGCTGACTTGAAATCAGTTGGAGTGCAAGCTCCCAGGGGTTCGAATCCTCTGTCCTCCGCCATGTTGTCAAAATATTAAAATACCGGAATATTGTTGTGATATTACCGAAACATTGTTAAAATATTGTCTATCGTTATCGCATCCACATCTCATTTTAAGTTAGGGTGAACAAGTTGGCCGGCAAAACGGATTCTGTCTGGTGGGAAGGTGAATACGTCGATATGTTGCTCAAGGGTACTATCGACGGAATTATTGTCTCAGACCAAGATGATCGCATCGTGCGTTGTAGTGATAGCTTTTTGCAGCTTTTAAACCTTCCGGACGAGTCTTCCGTCAAAGGGCGGACTTTTCAGGAGTTGTACGAGTTCTTCGGAAGCGACTTTTTGATCGATAAAATCGAGGAGTTCCGTAAAATGAGCCGCGAGAGTTGCAAACCCGTCATGACGTATCCCAAAATAAATTTCCCGGGTTCGACTTTACGCTCTTATAGAGTTGTGATGATTCCATTTTTTGACAAGGATGGTGTTTATATGGGCTCTCAGACCAGCTATCGCGATGTTTCCGACATGATGGACATGGAGGATGAATTGACAAAAACCCTGTTGAACGCCACGCCTATGGCTTGTTCGTTTTGGGACAAAAGCGGCAAAATGCTCGACTGCAACTTAGAAGTGCTGAAGATGTTCGGCATCTCTCAAAAATCCGATTACATAGACCATTTTTACGATCTCAGCCCCGAGCGTCAGCCGGACGGAACGCCGACGGTCGAAAAAGCCAAAATGCTTATCAAGGCCACGTTTGAAACGGGTTATCAGCGTTTTGAATGGATGTATATGACGGCGGGCGGAGAACAGCTTCCCGTAGAGACGACTCTTGTTCGCGTTCCGTATAAAGACAGTTACGGACTTGCGGCCTACTCGCGCGACCTTCGCGAGATCAAGGAGAAAGAAGAGGAAGCGCGTGAGGCCGAGATGCGCGTCCAGGCCATGCTCGACTCCATGCCCTTAGCCTGCTTAATCAAGAACAGAGAAGGCGAAACGGTCGACTGCAACAAGGCCCTTGTTGATTTGTTCGAGTGCAAAAGCAAGGCGGAATATATCGAGAACTTCAAACGCTTCATGCCAGAATATCAGCCGGACGGCACAAAAAGCGAACTGAAAGAGAAGGTCTACTTGTGGCAAGCCCTTGAAACCGGTAAGAGCGTCTTTCGTTGGGAGCGCCGCACGAATAGCGGGGAAATTTTGCCGGTGGAGATGTGTTTGCAACGGGTGAAATGGAAGGATGAGCATCGTGTTGTCGGCTATATGCGCGATCTTCGCCCCATCGAGCTCATCGAGGGAAATCTTTTCCGCGCCATGTCGCTTGTGGAGCATTCTCCTCAGTTTGTCGTGTACGTCAACGCGGACGGCGACATAGAGTACATGAACCCAACGGTCCTCACGCTCTCGGGCTTTTCAAAAGAAGAGCTTCTTACGCAGGGGATGAGACTGATGTTCAGCTCGGACGATATAGTTCGGCTCAGCGCTGTCAGCATGTTGGACAAATCCAATAGCGACGGGTATTTTAACTTTGAGATGAGCATTACATGCAAAAACAAAGAGCGCCGCGTCCTGTGGCTGTCCGCTTTTAGCGCTACTTTACGCAACGGAAAGTCCGGCATTGGCATCACGGCGCGGGACATAACCGATATGAAGCGTCTGCAAGATGAGTTGAATAATTTGATTAAAGCCCAGGAACAGGCCCGTACTCAAAGCCGCGCTACGCAACAGCAAACCTCGTGGGTTATCGTGTAGGGGCGAGCCTCGTTCGCCTCGCCCCGATTTATTCTAAAACACCTCGTAATCCGAGTCGCGCTTGTCGGCTATAAACATATGCCCGGGCGCGTGAGTGATAGCGAAAGGCGGTTTTGACTGCATGACCATTGCCTGAGGCGTCACGCCGCAGGCCCAAAAGACCGGGACTTCACCGTCTTTTATCGTCACGGCTTCGCCGAACTCCGGCTTGTTTATGTCTTTGACGCCGATGGCCGCGGGGTTGCCTACATGCAGGGGCGCGCCGTGCACGGACGGGAAGCGCGCCGTGCAAGTGACGGCCTTAACCACCTGATTGTAGGGAACGGGCCTCATGCTCATGACGGTGTTGCCCGAAAAACGCCCCGCCGGTATGCATGGCACGCTCGTGAGGTACATCGGGACGTTGCGGTCTTCCTCTATGTGACGAATGCCTATCCCCGCTTGAAGAAGCGCGCTTTCAAACGAAAAGGAACATCCAATCATAAAAGCGACCAAGTCGTCGCGCCACTCCGCCTTGATGTCCGTGGGCTCGCCGACGAGCTCTCCGTTTTTCCATATTCTGTACTTGGGAAGGTCTGTCCGCACGTCCGCTCCTGGCGCTATTAGTTTCGGCTCTGGACTACCCACCTCGGTCACGTCGAGGATAGGGCATGGTTTGGGGTTGCGCGTAGCGTACAGCAAAAAGTCGTAGGCCCAGTCTTTCGGCAAAATTATCATGTTTGCCTGAGCGTGGCCAAGCGACACGCCCGACGTGGGCGCCGTCCACTTGCCCTCTCTGATGAGTTGGCGCACTTCGCGGGCGCTCGTATGAGCTAAAGATTCGACTGTGTATGCCATTATAAAGTCTCCCTCAATGGTTTTATTTCGACGCCCGCCGCTTCGAGCGCCGCTCTTACCGCCGCCGACATGTCCACGGCCTCTTTGGTGTCTCCGTGTAGGCAGATGGTGTCGGGCTTGAACTGAATCTCCGTGCCGTCGTCCGCCGTGACCGTACCCTTTACGGCCATCTGCACGACGCGCTTGGCGGCCAGCGCGGCGTCATGAATCACGGAGCCCTCTCTTGAGCGTGGCATGAGCGAGCCGTCGCTGAGGTACGCCCTGTCTGCAAAGGCCTCGGCCGCGTATTTCACTTTTGCGTCAAGCGCGGCCTTGTCGAACTCCGAGCCGGCGAGCCCCATCAGTATAAGCCCGTCCCCGCTGTCCTTTACCGCGGCGGCTATGGCGTCGGCCAATTTTCTGTCCTTGGCGGCCTGGTTGTACAAAGCGCCGTGGGGCTTGACGTGCTGGAGAGTCGCGCCCTGCGCCTTGCAAAAAGCCGCAAGCGCTCCTATCTGATATACGCAATAGTCGTAGACCTCCTGCGGGCTACAGGCCATGTTGCGCCGGCCGAATCCAACGAGGTCGGGATATGACACGTGCGCGCCTATGGCCACGCCGCTATCTACGCAGAGTTTCACGGTCTTACGCATTATGGACGGGTCGCCCGCGTGATACCCGCAGGCGATATTAGCCGACGATACAGACGATAAAACCGCTTTGTCGTCCCCTAATTCCCAGGCCCCGAATCCCTCCCCGAGGTCGTTGTTCATGTCGATTTTCATGGGTCAAAACCTCCTTCGTAAAATCATCGCGTTCTGTAAGTCGCCCGCGTCTCGTGCAGTTTGCGTAAATTGGCCTCGTATTTCACTAACAAATCCGTGGCCTCTTTCTCCGTCACTCTTACGAAACGGACTTTGTCGCCTTGCAACCTCTGCGCGAGCTGCGCCGATGACCATGTGCTGACAACGGCTATTTTTGTGTAGCCGCCCGTCGTCTGCCTGTCGGCCATCAGCACTATCGGCTTGCCGTCCCCCGGCACCTGCACGGAGCCGTGAACTATGCCGTCCGAGACTATATCGGGGCCGCTCACATGCTCTATCACGGGGCCGTCGAGACGATACCCCATCCTGTCGATGTTCTCGGACACGGTGTAAGTCTCGCCGTAAAACGTCTTGACGCCGTTCTCCGTAAAAGCGTCTATCTGCGGGCCGTCAGACGCGTAAATAGGCTCGTCCTTGCCTCTCAAGGGGCGAAGCTCGGCGGGACAGACAAGCCCGGCGGATTTTCGCCAAAGAGGATTGGGTTCGCCTGTCGCGACGACGTCACCGGCGGCTAAGGCCCTGCCCTTGTACCCGCCGATTTTTCCCTTTGTGAACGTAGCGCGGCTCCCCATGACAAGGGGCACGTCCACGCCTCCGCTTATGCAAAGATAAGCGCGGCAGCCGACTGTCCCTACGCCCGTTATGGCGAGGCGCGACCCCTGCTTTACATGGTGAACCGTCCAGGCTAGCGCGGGCGAACCGTCTATATTCATCTTGAGATCGGCGCCGCTCAGAACGACGCAGCGTTCTTCTGAGAAGACTATGGAAAGCCCAAAGAGCGTTACCTCGAGCGCGGCGTCGTTTTCGTCGTTCCCCAGCATGGCGTTGCCCATACGAAGCGAGAACTGATCCATCGGCCCCGAGACGGTCAGGCCCCTGAACTGGTGCCCCCATCTCCCCAAGTCCTGAACCAGCGTAAGCATACCGGCCTTTTCAACCGTAAAGGACATTACGCGTCGCCTCCTTTGCCCTGAGCGCGCTCAATTATCTTTTCGGGCTTATACCTGCCGGAGTCGACGTCGTTTTTGATGGCAAGATATTCCTTCTCTGATATGGCGCTGAACCTTATCCAGTCTCCCGCGTCGATGAGCGTGGGGTTCTCGCTGTTCTCCGGGTCGAAAAGCCGCAAGGGCGTGCGCCCTATCAACTGCCAGCCGCCGGGGCTGTCTATGCTGTAAGCGCCTGTCTGCTTGCCCGCTATACCGACGCTACCCGCCGGAATGAGAACGCGCGGGCTTTTGAGGCGCGGCGTGGCGAGGCTTTCATCCATGCCTCCGAGATAACTAAAGCCCGGCGTAAAGCCAAGCATATAACAATAGCAATCCGTCGATGTGTGCCGCTTGATAACTTCGCTCTCGTCCAATTTGGTATGTTCGGCCACATTACGCAAATCGGGTCCGTACTCTCCGCCGTAGACGACGGGCATAACCAAAACGCGTTTCTCCGTCGCGGCGGAGTCTTTCAGATTGGACAGCTCTTTACGCACAATATCTTCGAGTTTTTCGCGCGGCAGTTTTATCGGATCGTGATGAATGGACAGTGAGCGATACGTGGGGACAAACTCCCTGATACCGACTGTCTTTCGGATGGTGAGAGCCCGTCTCAGGTTTTGGAGCGCAAGATTTGCGGCCATCTCTATGCCGTCGGAAAACTCGACGACAAGACAGCTGTCCCCAGAGCCTAAAAATTTGGGGTTATCGTACAAAGCCTCATCTCCTTTCGGTGAACGTTCTTAAACGTTTTTATTTGAACAGATTCAATATACCGCTTAGAGAGTTGAACCCCATCCAACCCGTAAAGATGACCATGAGCACGCCCGACCAAATCATCCATGACGGATGAATGTAATCGCCGATTATATCCTTGCGCCTCGAGGCCAAAAGCACACAGCCTAAGGAGAGCGGGAGAATCAGACCGTTCAGGGAGCCGACGACGACGAGGATCTTCGCTGGGCTTCCGATGGTCACAAAAATAGCCGTCGATATAATTCCGTTTGGGATTTTGTGGGGAGAAAGCCCCACCTCTTGTACTCTATCACACCTATATTGCTTTACTCCATATCTTGTATGCCGCTTTCCAAAGAGAAAATAGGCTTGTAATTCAGACAACTCCGCGCCCGCTCTATGGACGCGAAAGAGTGCGCTATGTCGCCCGCCCTGAAAGGCTCATGGACGCACCCGCTTGTCTGGCGGCCCAAGCGGTTTTTCAGAGTGGAAAACAGCTCGTTCAGCGTCGTTTTTTCGCCGCAGGCTATATTGAAAACCTGACCGGATACGTCGCCCGACGCGTTAGCGGCGAGCATATTCGCCGACACGACGTTTTTCACGTAGCAGAAGTCGCGGCTCGACGTTCCGTCGCCGTAAATCGTAACGGGCGCGCCGTTCTTGAGCGCGTCTATCCAGCGGGGGATGACGGCGGCGTAAGGCCCGTTCGGGTCTTGTCTCGCGCCGAATACGTTAAAATACCGCAGGCCCACGCATTGTATATGAGACGCGTAAATGCCGCTCCACGCGGCGGCGTACATCTCGTTTATGGCTTTGCTGAGCGCGTATGGCGAAAGGAACTTCGCGCGGACGGAGTCTTCTTCGCGGGATGGCAACTTCGCGCAGTCTCCGTACACCGCGCTTGACGACGCGTAAATAAAACGCCTCGCGCCGGCGTTTTTTGCGGCCTGTAACACATTGACAAAGCCGTCCACGTTGACGGCGTGGGTGAGAGCCGGGTCGGCCAAAGACCCCGGAACAGATACGAAAGCCGCGTGGTGCAAAACGATGTCCACGCCTTCGCAAGCTCGTTCGCAAACTGCCGGGTCGCGGATGTCTCCCTCTATGAACTCAAAGCGCGCGTTTCCTGTGCGCTTTTGAACCGCCGCCTCAATGTTGCGCGTGAAGCCCGAACTCAGGTTGTCAAGCCCCACGACGTCCTGCCCGGCCTCCATGAGCGCCTCCAGAATGTGCGAACCTATAAATCCCGCCGCGCCCGTTATGAGCCAGCGTTTTCCATTCATTTTTCGGCAGCCTCCAAACACTTCTCTCGCGCAACCTCGATACCCGCAGTTTTTTGTCTGTTGAGAAACGCCGGGAGTCCGCGATGCCATTTCATATTGACAAAATCGGCCGGCGGGCAGTCGGGGTCGGTGAGGTCTATCGGTTGGTCGCGTAAGGCTTCGAGCCTTGCTACTTCTTTTCTTTCTTCTTCAGTTGGTGCGTAAAAACTCATAATATTCACCTTCCTCGACGTGAGTCAGCTCTAAACAACCCCCCGTTATCGCCTCGCGCGCGATAACGCGCTACTTCATCATTCGCCTTTCTGACGCCGCGCGCCGCGCCCGCTATGTCGAGGCTTCGTGCCCTGAACAGGAGTTTCAGGACGGCGGCGTACATAAACGATTTGAACGCCAACACTAAGCACGGTCTTTTGAGGCCCTTGGCGTCGCCATATATCGCGCCGAAGAGTAGGTGGAAGTTGTACCATTTTGACGCCGCCATGTTTTCGACGTCAAGCCGCGCGTTGCCCGCTGCGTAGTGCAGGAAATGGCCATTCAGAGCGTTTACAATCGAACCGCGCATTTTTTTGCGAATAAACAAAGAGAACGCCAAATCCTCGCCCAGAGCGTAGCCGCCGAAACGCTGAAATTCTTCGGGGAAAAATACGCCCATCTTCCTAAAGACATTTACATCGACGCCCATGCCGCCCCCGCTAGCCCATTCCATATCGCCGCCCCTCGCCTCGTCGCTCCCGCCGTAGTTGTACAGAAATGAAGTCACGCCGTGGCGGTTCATGCCGAGAGCGCGCTTTAGTCCGTTCATTAAACGCGAATGGAGAGAGGGAGAATATATGGGCTTTTGAGGGATGTTGACTATCGTCGCGCCGCGCTCCGCGAACGTTCGCGTCACGCCATCCAGAGCGTCGGGCGAAAACTCCGCGTCGTCGTCCATAAAAACCGCAAAACGTGCGTCCGGCCACTTGTCTAAGGCGTAGAGAAGCGCGTCGTTGCGCTGAGAGGACGAGCCTATTCTCGGAGCGCGGAACCAAAACGCGTCAAAGTTCCAGGATTCTTTTTCAGTTATATCTTTTGTAAGCTCGTCGTCGCTTGCGTCCCAGACGACGCAGACGAAGTCTCTGTATACCGAGCGCGCGAGGCTGGGGAGCGCGTATTTTTCTATCGCCGCCGCGCGGTTTTTGGTGGGGATGATGACGACTATTTCAGGGGCCATTGCGCCGTTCCTCCGAGTTACCGTTTTACGTAGATTATACCAAACTAATTATACAATTTACTCATTCAGGCTCATGGCTCGTGAGGTATAATCAAAAACGTATTTTATTTTTGATTTTTATTTTCTCGTTTTTGATTTTTGTTTTATTAAAATTTTTTTCTGTCGCGTGGGGTGATGTGAATATGTATATGTGGACGCGTAGCGGTTTGTGTGCCGCGCTTTTTTTCGTTCTTGCGATTTTTGTTTGGCTGGGGTTCCCGGTCGATGCCCGTGCCACGCCCGTGCTTGGGGCGTATCAGAAGATGTACGGCATGAACTTCGAGATATACAGACCCGAAGAGGCGAGCTGGCCTTTGGGGTGGTACGCGACGTTTGACGGATACGCTACGTCTCAGGTCGAGGCCAATCATTGGGTATACGGGCGCGTGGGGCTTGGGGGCGTGTGATGACCGAAATACCCGTGGGTTCCTCGTGCCGCAGGCCGTGCCGGAGCTGGCCAGGATAGCCGTGTCACATTGGCGCGGCGGAGCTTATGAGACCAAGGCGTTTCGCAAAATCGCAGCGGCCGGATACGACAACATAGGTGTGCTTGACGACCCCATTGTATACACTCCAGTGGTCTGGAAGACCGGGCAAAGCGGGCTTCGCGTGTGGGTGGGAGACCGCTGGGTTCGCGTCGCGGGCAATTTGCCCGGGGAACGAGACTATTTGGCGCGGTTGATCAGAGAAAAGAACATCCCCTGGACGCTCTCCGATACCGAAGAGTTAGTCTATTTGGCGCGGGAGTGGGGTTATATTTGGCGCGGAGTCGTTCCGCTCAACAAGTTCCCCGCCCGTCCTTCGGGCGGCGACGGCAATAAACAAGACTCCTCAACCACTTACAGCGGCGGAGACGGCGGCGGCGACAATAGCGGCGGAAATTGGGACGGCGGCGGCGACAACAACGGAGGCGGCGGCAGTGGCGGTAGCGGCGGTAGCGGAGGCGGCTGGGACACCGGCAAATAGCGGAGGAGAGCAAATGAGCGACGATATTTACGATCTTCTCGACAAGGCTTACGAGTCCGATGACGTCGACGAAATAGCGGCTTTGACGGAACGCGCTCTCGATCTCGACCCCGACAATCCAGAGGCTCTTCTGATGAAGGCCGACCTCATAGAGGACGACGACGAGGCAAGGCTTCTGATTCTGGAAAGAGCCCTCGCCGAGACAAGAAGGTATTTCGGGGAGCGGGGACTGCGCGGCGCGGCCATCTTAGAGGATGATAACGCGGACGTTTATTTTGCGATATTGCAGCGCGCGGCCTACGTTCGTTTTGTTCTCGAGGACGACGACGGCGCTATGGAGCTTCTTGAGGAGCTTCTGCCGTTTGACGCCGACGACCAGATGCTTTCCAAGACGCTGTATTATCGCATAATGCTCGAGCGCGGCGAGTGGGCCGCTGTTTTGGAGGACGCCATGAAGCAGACGGCGCGAGGTCTCGGCTGGGCTTACTCCAGAATAATAGCCACGTATATGCTAAGCGTTCACGGCAAGGGCGGCAAGAAGTCCGATATTGCCAAAGTCGATAAAATGCTGTGGGACGCAATCGAAATGTCCCCGGAAGTGCCTTTTTACATGCTGGGCTACTTCCCAGATCCGGTAGACGACAGCGAGCAAGAGGAAAACGCTTTCGACTTCGGGCTTCTCTTCGAGGGGATATGGACCGTGTCGCGCGATATGCTGAACTGGTTCTCGAAGTCCGTCATTCTTTTCGGCCTTCTGACGGGGCGCTTCGCGGACGAGCAGGACGACATGATAGAGATTTTGGACGCGCTCGGCGGCGCGGAGGACTATAAAGAACTGTCCGGCGCGCTTGGGCGCGCGGATGACGACAGCGCCGTTTTGAGCGCAATATCATCCGGCGGTTATCCGAAAGTCCGATAGCGGCGGCAATACGGAATTTTATTTTCAGGGGAGGAATTTTTATGCCTTTGGTTTCATGCAGACTATGCGGAAAGCTTTTTACATCAGGAGGGCCTACGGTATGCGCGTCCTGCTTAGCTAAACTCGACGACCTCTACCCAAAGGTGCGTGAATTTTTAAGGGACAACCCAAAAACCGAGTTCAACGTCGAAACGGTGGCCGACGTGATGGAAGAAGATATTCGCTTTGTCCAGGCGTTGGTTGATATGAAGTATCTCGACCGCGATATGGAGACTCGGGTTGAGTCTCCGACCAACAAAGCGCGCGAAAGACTGGCCAGCGAGCTGCAGAAGTCGCTCAGGGATATGAAGGACGCGGCGGCCAAGCGCGAGGCGGCCAAGGACGTGGCGGCATCCTACGGCCAGCAGAGGCACGGCGGCAACACTGTAAAAAAGTCTTGATATCCTGATGGACTTACAAGGCATTCAAGGTTTATACGCCGCCCCGCATATCGTCTTTTCGTGCCTCTTAGGCGCTTGTTTGGGGTCCTTTTTGAACGTGGTCGCTCACCGCACCGTTATAAACAAGCCCTGGTGGGGGAGCGAGCGCTCCGTCTGCGAGTCCTGCGGACACATGCTCGCGTTTCACGAGCTTATCCCAATCTGTTCGTGGATAGTTCAAAGGGGGCGCTGCCTGAAATGCAAAGCGCCCGTTTCCCCGCGATACATAGTGGTCGAGCTGACAGGCGCGTTTATCGGCGGCGTTTTGGCTTGGCGGTGGGGGATGACTTTTGGGTATTTGTTTTCCATGATATGCGCCTTTGGGTTTCTCTTGAGCGCGCTTACGGACTATGAGAGCCAGGACGTGTTCGATATTTTCGCGTTCTCTATGGGCGCGGTTGGGATAGCCCTCAGGCTTTTTGGCGGACGCGACGCCGTCATAGACGGGCTTCTTGGCGCGATGAGCGGTTGGGGAGTGTTCGCGCTTATCATAGTCGTCAGCCGCGGCGGCATGGGCTGGGGCGACGCTTGTCTCATGGGCGGAGCGGGGGCGCTTTTGGGTTGGAAACTTACGCTTTTGGCGTTTTACCTCGGATGTTTTGTAGGAGGCGCCGGGGTGTTGTATCTGTTGTGGCGGGGCAAGATAAAATGGGGGCGAAGAGACGCCATGCCCTTTGTGCCACACTTAGCTGTCGGCGCGCTCCTCGCTATGACCGTCGGCCCGCGGATATTGTATTTTATAGGTGTTCGTCTGTCCGCTTACCCTATATATCCGGGGTGGCCATTTTAATCTGATTTTTTATGATTATGATTATGATTTATGAATTGAATAAAATTGAATAAAATGGTAAAACACGTTTCTTTTTAGGTCAATAAAACGACTGAGTGAGGAATCAAAATTGAGTGAGCTTAATATAGAAGAACCGTTAAAGATAAGGCTCTACCCCGACCCTGTTTTGAAGGCCCCAACCGAGCCCGTGACCGATTTTGACGAAGAGTTGGCGGCGTTTGTCGACAAAATGCGCCTTGTCATGGATATAGGCGACGGCGTTGGCTTGGCCGCCCCGCAGGTCGGCGCGCCTAAAAAAATCGCACTTGTTTCTTACGAGGATGAGTTTTACGTCCTGATAAACCCCAAGGTTCTGAAAGAGGAAGGGGAGCAGGACGGAGACGAGGGATGCCTCAGCTTCCCCGGCATTTTCGCGCCCCTGAAACGCCCGTACAAAATCTCGGTAACAGCGCGGGACGTCAGGGGCGAGGAACGGCTTTATGAGCCTGAGGGCTTTCTGGCCCGCGCCTTTTACCGCTTGCTTTGAGGCCGCGCGCGAGGTTTAGAA
>BNVG01000028.1 GCA_025997935.1 Synergistales bacterium
AACACCACGAGCACCACGGAGTCCATGAACTTCGGTCTCGGAGGCAGCTTTAAAGGCTTATCGGGGAAAGCAGGCGTGAAAGCCAGCAGCACGCAGAAGGAGGCCATGAACAAGACCCAGACGTGGTCGTCGAAGTACACGACGGAAGACTCATTCAGCTTTACTTTAGCGCAGTTCAACAAGAACGAGACAATTGCCCCCTACTCTTTACAGCCCCTCGTCTTCACCGAAAAGAGCGGCACGCTGCACTACGCTTTCGCCGTCAGGTTCGATTTTGATAGCAGCGCCCCGGACATTGGTCTGTGGCTTTCTCCGTTTTCGCCCTACAAGAAATTACCCGACCCGGCGCTGAACCTTCCGCATAAATACTTCTTGCAGCAGACGATAGACTCGGCGCAAATTCCGCAGTTCGCGCCAACCTCCGAGTTCGTGGCCACTAAAATCCGCGGGCTGCACTTCGTGGACGAAGACGGCAACGTCACGGGCAACATCGTGTCTCCCGGCAAATCCTATAAGGTAAAAGTTCCCGTAGCCAACTATAGCTTCGTCGATACCGGCCCCGTGAGAGCCATTCTCTCCTACAACCGGGGAACAGAGACAGACGGCGACAATCTTGTCCCGACGCAAAAAACAGAAATAGCCGAGACGACATTTGAATTGCAGGGCTGGGCTTCGAACGCCGACGTCAACAAGGGGACGGCCGTTTTCGACTGGACAGTTCCGCTCGACATGCCGCTCTCAGGCGCCGGGGGCGACAAGCGCTCCTACTGTATATACGTCGAGTTGGATCCCAGCGACGATATAACGGAGGTTCACAATGCGTGGAGCGAAAACGATCCGGGCGGCAACAACGTCGGCTACGCGGAAATAGCGGTTCTGTCAGCGGAGGACGTGGCGTCGCTGTCCGGCATGAGCCGCCTCAGTTCAGCCAACGGGCTGGCCTCCTCCACGCTCTCAATCAGCGCGGCTAAGCCGAGCGATTTCACCATCGAGCTGACGAACACGACGGTGGAGGAGATAAAGGCGGCGGCGAGGACCAATAAGACGATGGCGATTGAGGGACGCGTAACGTATCATGGCGCCGATAAGCTCACCCGCGTTCACCTTGTATTTGAGGACGGGAAACCGGCGAACGAGAGCGAGCACAGGCGGTTGATAGCGGAAAAATACTTCCCCGTGATACAGACGGGCGCGTCGCGAGACTTCCACTTCATACTGACGCCCTCAAAGCTGAACGGATACGACATCTACATGTACGTGTACGGCGACGGACTCTCGCGGATTGAGGATCACATAGGCGTGCTAGGCACCGGTTCTCCGCGTTCCGGCGGTGGCAGTAGCGGCGGCGGCGGCTGCGACGCCGGGGTGTTCGGTCTGATCGGCGTAGCCGTCGTCGCGGTGAGCGTGCGGACATTAAGGAGGAGATCGCAATGAGGATAAAAAAGTCGCGTTTACTGTCTGCTTTCGCGCTTCTGGTACTTCTCGCTTCGGCGTGTGCCAGCACTGCCCGGGCGGCGGTCTCCGCGACATCGAAAGCCGCGACGGCGGCCACGAAACGTATTAACGCGGAGTATCTGAGTCTGCCGTTCGCCGACGCGAGCGATGAGGCGCGGGCGAAACGCGGATTAGTCATCAAGGGCGACGGGAAAGTTTTCAAAGGCGACAACTCGGTCGTATGGGATATGGGCCGGTACAGCTACATCACGGGCGACATAACAAAGCCCGGAAATTTCCCCGACACGGTGAACCCCAGTCTGTGGCGTCAGGCGATCCTGAACGCCGAGTACGGGCTTTTCGAGGTCACGTCAAGGGTTGTCGGCGCAGAAACTCATTACATTCATCAGGTGCGGGGTTACGACCTGTCGAACATGACCTTCGTCGAGACCCCAAGCGGCTTCATAGTCGTGGACGTCACAAGCTACAAAGAGTCGGCGGCGGCGGCTGTGAATCTGTTCTACGGCAATCTTCCGGCGGACAAAAAAGACAAGAAAATCCACACCATAATCTACACCCACAGCCACATCGACCACTACGGCGGGGTTTTGGGCGTGCTTGACAGCGGGCATATGGCCACTTCTTATGAGATTGTCGCGCCCGAAGGATTCATGGACGCGGCTGTCTCGGAGAACGTGACAGCGGGCGCGGCGATGTCGCAACGCGCCCGGTCGATGTACGGCGCGGCGCTGTGGTCTCCCCAGCTCGACATCCCTCAGGGCAGGGGGCAAGTGAACAACGGACTCGCCATAGGCTCAGGCAACGGAACCAGCGGACTTGTGTCTCCGACGTTGACCATAACCGCCTCCAATACGGCCCAGACGTTTGGCGGCATAAACGTCACATTTCTCATGGCCGCGCATACGGAAGCGCCTGCGGAGATGGTCATGCTGTTCGAGGAATACAACTCGCTCTGTCTGGCCGAGATCTGCAGCCAGACGCAACACAACATCCTGACGCCGAGGGGCGCGGAGGTGCGGGACACCATAGCCTGGAGCGAGGCGCTTGACAAGATGAAGACGCGATGGATTGACGCCAGCCGCGTAGAATCGGCGTGGGGGCCGCACACATGGCCGCGATGGGGCAAGGACGACATAGCGGCCTACGTCGGAAAACAGAGCCGCATGTATCGCTACATCCACGACCAGACGGTATATTTGATGAACAAAGGCTATGACATGACGGAGATAGCGGAGGTGTTCAAGCTGCCGCCCGACCTCGCTGAGGAGTGGTTCAACAGGGGCTACTACGGCGCGCTGAGCTTCAACGTCAAGGCCGTCTATCAAAAATACCTCGGCTGGTTTGACAGCAACGCCGCCACGCTCTGGAAGCTGCCCGACAAGATGTCCGCTTCGTTTTACGCGAAATACCTTCCAAAATCCGGCGGCGACTTGGTGAAGGCCGCGAAACTCGCCTACGACGACGGAGAGTATCGCTGGACGGTGGAGGTATTAGAGAAGGTGCGCCTCGCCTCGTCCGACTGGTTCCCCGGCGGCGGCGCGGGATACGACAACGCGCTTTCTCTGCAAGCCGACGCCTTCGAGCAGATGGGCTACACAGCTGAGAGCGGAATCTGGAGAAACTACTTCCTGACCGCGGCCTGGCGGAATCGCAACGGAACCTTGGCGGCTGCGCTCGACGCGCCTGCCGCCGTGTCGTTTGGGGCGGACACCGTGACTAACATGGATACCAAAGAGATATTGGATACCTTGTCGACGCAGATAAACGGCTTCACCGACGCGTCGAACTTCACGGGGACAATCCTGTGGACAATAGGTAATGACCAATACGAGATGACTATGCAAGATCACGTGCTCTGGACTAAAGCCGGGTCAAGCGGCGTTACCCCCAACGCGACGATAACCCTTACGCGCGCCGCCCTGAACGCGGCCCTGACAAACTCGCCGACCGCCTGGTTAGACGAGTTGTTGAAGAGCGGCAGTGGTGCGACGATTAACGACGGCCAAGGGCTTTTGGCCTCCATCGCGGGGCTGACTCATATAGCGGCCCCGGCTCTGCCCAAAGCGGATTCCGGCAGCGCCCCCGCCAATCCCGATAACCACGACCAGCCCAAGGCGCTCCTGAGCTGGAAGAACGGAGGCGTCTTTGAATTTGGAGCGGAGAACAGCGACAGCGTTATCGTGGCCGCCGTACCGTCCGGCTGGTCGGTATCGAGCCTGATTATAACGGAGATAGACGGGGTATCAATACACAGCGTAGCGGGCAGCCAATACGGCCTGAAGTTCGCCGCCGCGCCGGGCGCTATTGATGTTTCCGGCACGCCTGACGGAACCGTGAAAGGGATATTCAAGCTGTCCGTCTCGGCTACCCTCACCGACGGCTCGCGGACGGAGACGCTTGCGGGAGAGATCAAATTCCTGATCAAGGACCCGTCCACAACCAAAGCCGAATCCATCGTGAAGCCGGAGCCATCGGAATGGACGCTCTTCGCCACCCGTAACGGCGACGGCACTTATGCCGTTACGTTAAGCGTTCCCGCGCTTCCCGGCCAGCCTAAAGCCGGGGACGACGTATACGCGAGCGTCGCCGGCCTGTCGAACTTAGATTACGAGTTCACTGGCGACATTCTCTACGTGACGGGCGTAGTGCCAAACCGCGCGGCGTTAGAAGCTCTGTCCATAACTACCGTCGACTGTGTGGGCGCGAATGGAATCCTGTACGAACAAACGCTCAATCCGGCTGTGACCTATGAAAATATAGGAACCAAAAAGATTGTCGGCGAAGGAAACGGCAGCGGCGGCGGATGCAACGCCGGATTTGGCTCGGGCGCCCTCATCGCGGCGCTGGCAACTGTCACAATACGGAAGAGGAAACAGAAGTCGCGATAAGGCAAGATTTTTGTCGCGCACAACAAACGGCGGTAAGGGGTATTTCCTTACCGCCGTTTTGTAGTACCAGCCGATAGACAAGATGACGTCGATAATACTGACGTTCAGGAAACGGCGGTAATCGCGCTCAAATTATTTTTCTTTTGATTTACCTTGTTGGCATTTCCAATCCTGAAAGCGCGGCATTTAGGTAGTCATTAAACGGCTTCATCAACAAAAATATTTGTTCCGCTTGCCCAACAAAGTTATCGGTATCAGAGAATAAATTGTCTGACACAGGGTACTGCAAATACCAACTTTTATTTTTCAAGTATTCGGCTTGCGGGTGGTTTTTATCATAACCTCGCGGCACATTTTTCAAGGCTTCGCCCTGTATAGAAAAATGCGCTGAAAATTCCTTGTCGGTTATTATCTCCGAAAATTCCAAGCTATGCGAAATGATGTAACTCCGCACCCTGTCCGCCGCGCCTTTTACGCCTGAATGAGCAAGCCCGCCGCCTAAAAAAGAGCGGTCTCCCGGTTGAATGAAAATATGGTAGCCAACAGGGATAGGCATTTTCTTAGCCGATGAAATATAGGCTCTAAACGACGGATTATATGGGGTCTTGTCGCTTGAAAATCTTATATCTCTTGTCACTTTGAACATAAGACTTTTGGGGTCGCAAAACGGGATACTGACATCAAACTTATTCACAGCCAGTACAAGCGAGCGCAGGACTTCCTCGAACTCCGCACAGGATTTTTTGTAGACTTCTTTGTTCGCGTTAAACCATTCACGGTTATTGTTGTTTTCCAAGTCCGTGAGGTACGGAAAAATGTTATTCATGCTATTCATACTTATCACCTTGTAATTTTATATATTTTCAAAAGGCTATCAATTTGTGTAAGCAATCCCGGAAAAATTGCTCATCGTTTGATAGAACTCCAAAAAATTCATCGTCTATCTTTTCAACGATTGGCAACGCCCGTTTGATTGCTTCCTGCCCTTTTTCCAAGAGCCATACGGCATTTGCTCTTGTATCGTTCGGATTTGCCGCCCGTTTCAAGAATCCCTTTTCTTCTAAGCCCCGAATGATTTGCGAAACGGACATAACATCCATATCCGCCATCTTTGCGATATTAACCTGCGTCACATATTCGCCAGACTGGCACAGAAAATTCAGCACCGTCATAACCACGAATTGCGGGTGAGTTATACCAACTCCCCTCAATTCGTTTTTGATTGTGGAGTGCCATTTGTTGTAAGCACGGATAAAAACCAATCCTGTTGAAGCGTCGGAATCCTTTTTGAATTTATCAGATGGAAATTCCACCTATTTCTCAACCTCTCTCTTGATTTTCAAAGCCGCGCCGGGCACATCGGAGAACACGCCGCGGAGAAAGCCAAGGTCATCTTCGCCACTATTCTCTTTTTCCAGACGAACGCTGTGCCGGATATAGGTCTTGCCGTTTTCCCGCAGTATTTTATGCCCGAAATAAAGGCTCCCCATTCCCGGAACGTCCGTCCTGTCGCAACAAGAAGCGTTTTCGACAACCTCTGTTAAGGTAAACGGCATATCGGGCATTTCTTTCAATTTCATACTGCCCGTTGTGCCAGTCTTGACCTCGCCGTCGAAAACTATGTTTTCTAAATCATCTTCCCAGACATAGTGTTTTGCGGGGTCGGCGTAATAAGGCCAAATTTTCTCCGCAGGGGCGTTCACTTCGAGCGTGAATTGCAGTTCCATAAAGTACATCTCCTTTGATAAGTAGCATTATAATAATTATACTTACTATAATGCCACCCAACACGTTTGTCAAGCCTTTTTTTGAGCAACAGCGCGGTGGCTTGCCGTAGCTGTCGCAACACGGAAGAGGAAACAGAAGTCGCGATAAGGCAAGATTTTTGTCGCGCGCAACAAGGCGGTAAGGGGTATTTCCTTACCGCCGTTTTGTGGTGCATTTACCTCCCACCGTCCTCTGTCCACTCCCGTATCACACGCAAAAAATCCTCTCCGTATTTTTCGAGCTTAATTTGACCGACGCCCGGAATCGCCAGAAATTCGGCATGCGTTTCGGGCAAGGACGCGCACATACCGCGTAGCGTCGCGTCCGAGAAAATAATGTATGGAGGAACTTTCGCCGCGTCGGCGAGGGCGCGCCTCAAAGCGCGTAATTGTTCGAAAAGCTCGCTGTTTTTTTCTTCATATCGCTCTCCGTATTTTTTGCCCGCGGCCCAATTTGTTTTTTTAGCCTCCCGCGCTTCGTCGCTCTCTTGCTGGCGCGGCTCGTGTTTACGCATAAAGAGCTTTTCCTGTCCGCGAAGAAAAGGGCGCGCATGACCCGTAAATCGCACCACGGGGTACTCCCCGACCGTGACTTCCAGATACCCGTCCGCTATCAAAAAATCGATAATCTCTTTGACGGCAGGCTTGCGGTGTTCTTTCATCAGGCCCCACGTGGATATTTTATCGAGTTCCAACATTTTGATTCTTTCCTTTTGCGAGCCGCGCAGGACGTCGTTTAGAAGGGCCGTGCCGAAATTTTGCCCTGTGCGCTCTTCCATACGATAGACGCAGGAAAGGATTTTTTTAGCCTCCGTCGTAACATCTGAAAGCTCGGCTTCGCTCGACGCGCAGTTACCGCAGGAGGCGCAGTTTTGAGCGGTCGGCGATTCACCGAAGTAGTTAAGGATGGAGCCGCGCAGACAGCGGCCCGTGTTGCAGTAATCAATCATATACTGTAACTTGCGGTAGGCGTTTAGCTTGGTGTCGGCGTAGACGGAGTCGGAGTCAGTCTCGTTGTTTTGGGCGTCCTGAACGTTGTCGATAAAATAGCGCGCTGTCATGACGTCCTTTGGAGCGAACAGCAAAACGCATTCGGCGGGAAGTCCGTCGCGCCCGCCCCTCCCCGCCTCCTGATAGTAGCTGTCGATGTTCCCCGGCATATTGTAATGCACGACGTACCGGACGTTCGACTTGTCTATCCCCATACCAAAAGCGTTGGTGGCTACCATAACTGCGGCGCGGTCGTAGATAAAAGCCTCCTGGTTCCTCTCCCTGTCCTCGTCGCTGAGGCCGGCGTGATAGCGGACGGCTGAAATTCCGGCGTCACGCAACCTGTCACAGACCTCTTCAACGGCGCGTCTCGTCGAGCAATAAACGATACCAGACGAGAGCGAATTTTTTTCAGTATTGACATAACGCAACAGAAAATCCGTCTTGTTTCGTGGATGTTCCACTCTAAAGAAAAGGTTTTCGCGGTCAAAGCCCGTGGTTAGAATGAAGGGGTTTTTTAGATTCAGCCGGAGCGCGATGTCGTCGCGCACATCAGCCGTGGCTGTGGCGGTGAAAGCGGCTACGACGGGACGCTTGGGCAAGAGGGCCGCGACGTCGGCCAGCGCGAGATAGGAAGGGCGAAAATCATGCCCCCACTGCGATACGCAGTGAGCCTCGTCTATGACGAATATTTTAACGTCAAGCGACGCGAAAAACTCACGAAACGACGCGTTATCAAATCGCTCCGGCGCGACGTAGAGCAACGAAACCTCACCCCTGCGAACATCGCTGTAAATAGAGCGCGCCTCGTCCCAATCCATCGAGCTATGAAGAGCCGACGCACTGACCCCGCTTTGGCGCAGCGCGTCAACCTGGTCTTTCATCAAAGATATAAGGGGTGACACGACGACGGACAAACCTCCGAGGACAAGAGCCGGAACTTGATAACACAGAGACTTCCCCGCGCCAGTCGGCATGACGCCCAGCACGTCGCGCCCATTCAAAATATGTTCTATCAGAATATCCTGCCCCTTGCGAAAAGAGGAGTAGCCAAAAAAATCTTTGAGAACATCTATGGGTGATTTCAAATTATATACCTCACATGAATAAAAGGCCGCTCATCGACGAGGTTCTGATGTTGGTAAAGCTATCGATATGGCGAGCTTGGGCAGATTCGAACTGCCGACCTACGGCTTAGGAGGCCGTCGCTCTATCCACTGAGCTACAAGCCCTCGCACACAGCCTAAAAATATAGCACAAAATCAGAGACTGTCAAATTAAATTTTCTTAAATCAAATTTTCTTAAATTAAATTTGCAAAAAAAGCAAGATGGACATATGCGTTGACATTTATGGCCGCGCAATTCATAATTACCTTAATTCAATTCTCTCCAGTCTACATACAATTTCTTTCTATAAATAAAATGAAGTCCGAGAAATATAGATATGAGATATGAGATATGACATCTTTCATCAAGAAACGCGAGGTGTTGTACATGTTACTTTCAAGGGATTCTCTGTCCTCTATGTTTCGTTCCGCGGCTCTCTTATGGCAGGAGAACGTCACGCGTCTCGGCGAGATAGATTCCCGCTTCGGCGACGGCGATCACGGCATAACCGTCGGCAAAATGGCGGGCGCTATTCTCTCGCGTCTCAACGGTTTTGAAAATGAAAGTATAAAGAGCTTCATTGAGGGCCTTAGCTCCGACATAATGGGCATAAACGGCGGTAGCGCGGGGCCGCTGTACGGCACCTTGTTCGAGGGCCTGTCCGCGCCTCTGTCGGACGAGACGGAGATTAACGCCCCGCTGTTAAAGGCTATGTTCACGGGGGCTCAAGACGCGCTCTTTGAGATAACCAAGGCAAGGGTCGGCGACAAGACTATGATGGACGCCCTAATTCCGGCTGTGACGGCCGCGCGCGGCGCGCAAGGCGATGTACTGGCCGTTCTGAACGCGGCGGCTGCCGCTGCGGCGCGGGGGTGCGGGGATACCGAAAACATGGTGTCGAAGTTCGGACGCGCGCGCAGCTACGGCTCGCAGACGATAGGCGTTCCGGACGCGGGAGCGGTGAGCGCGGCGCTGTTGTTCGAGGGTTTTAATAATCTAAAAGGAGGGGAACAGCAATGAAGATGAAGAAGTTTATCAACTCGCAGGAGAGCCTGACGAAAGAGCTGCTTGAGGGTTTCGCGCTTGCTCATGGCGATCTCGTTACGCTCCTGCCGGCAAACACGGTGGTGAACAAAAAGCTCGCGAACGCCAATCGCGTCACCATCGTCACGCAAGGCGGAGCGGGACACGAACCCGCGCTCTCCGGTTTTGTAGGGGAAGGTATGCTGGACGTCAGCGTGGTTGGCGACATCTTTGCCGCGCCAGGGCCTCAGGCCTGCGTGGACGCTTTCAAATTAGCTGATAAAGGCAAGGGCGTTCTTTATATCGTCTTGAACCACGCGGGCGACATGCTGACCGGAAACCTGAGCATGAAGCAAGCGGCGAAGGAAGGGCTTCATGTGGTAAAAGTTGTGACACAGGAAGACGTTTCCAACGCGCCGCGCGAGAACAGCGACGACAGGCGCGGCCTTGTCGGCTGTGTGCCTACCTACAAAATAGCGGGCGGCGCGGCGGCGGGCGGCAAAAGTCTCGAAGAGGTAGCCGCCGTGGCTCAGCGTTTCGCGGACAACATGGCCACCTTGGCCGTGGCGGCGCGCGGCGCGACACACCCTTCCACGGGGAATATGTTGGCCGACTTGGCCGAGGACGAAATGGAGATAGGCATGGGCCAGCACGGCGAGGGCGGCGGTGGACGAAGCGCGATGAAGAGCGCCGACGAGACCGCGAAGATTATGCTAAACGCCCTCCTTGCCGACCTCTCTATAAAGTCGGGCGAGAAGATAATGCTGATTCTGAACGGCGTGGGAGCGACCACTCTGATGGAACTCTTCATCATCTATCGCAAGTGCGTGGAAATTGCCAAGGAGAAGGGCATAGAGATCGTGGCTAACTACGTTGGAGAGCTTCTCACCGTCCAGGAGCAGGCGGGGTTCCAGATGTTCGTGGCGCGTATGGACGACGAGCTTCTTGGCTACTGGAACGCTCCGTGCAACACTCCGTACTTCAAGAGGGGTCTTTAGAGAATGCCCGATAACGGCGGAAATAGTTCCTCAAAAGACTTTCACCTTGACGTTCCAGCGGCTGGCGAGGGCTTCTTCGTAAAGGGCGCGAGCGGGTGCGACTGGGGCATGAAAAACCGTCTGGCCGACATGTTTAACAGCAAAAGCGGCAACACCGTCATGCTTGCCTTCGACCACGGTTACATCATGGGGCCGACCAGCGGACTCGAGAGGCTCGACATAACGGTTCCCCCGCTTATTCCTTATGTAGATGTGCTGATGAGCACGAGGGGCGCGTTTCGCACCTGTATATCCGCAGCCGTGAAAAAACCGATATGCCTGCGCGTAAACTACGACTCATCCGTGCTTTTCGACGACATGAGCAACGGAGGCGGCATAGCCTGCGACATCAGAAACGCCGTGCGTATGAACGCGTCCTGCTTGGCCGTGCAGACGTTTATCGGGTCTCCGGGCGAGAAAAATTCGCTCGAACTGTTGGCCAGAACCGTGGACGCCGGGACGGACTGGGGTATACCGACTCTGGGCGTGGTGGCCGTCGGAAAGCAAATGGAGCGCACGGAACAGTTCTTTCTTCTCGCCACCCGAATGCTCGCCGAAAACGGGGCGCAGGTCGTGAAAAGCTATTATTGCGAAGGGTTTGAGCGCGTGACGTCAGCCTGCCCCGTCCCGATAGTCATAGCGGGCGGCAAGAAACTGCCCGAGGAGGAAGCTCTCGCAATGGCCTGGCGCGCTATCAGCGAGGGCGCGAAGGGCGTGGATATGGGACGCAACATTTTCCAGGCCCGGCATCCGGCGGCTATGGCGCGCGCGGTTGGGAAGGTCGTGCACGAGGGCTTTACCGCAAAAGAGGCCCATGAATATTACGTAGACATCCTGAACACGTCAGGAGAATAGGAGGAATACGATATGAGCGCTGAGTACATTCACATAGGAATACCCGTTACGAACCGCAAGCCCGGAATGACCTACAACGAGGGTCTGAAGATTTGGATGGGCAACCCCGACGACCACGACTACAAAATTGAGTATCTGAAGTTCGAGGAGGGTACTCCTTTTCCGGAGATTCTGCACAAGAACCCTCACGTCGCCTACAAAGTCGACGACATAGAGCGTTACATCAAGGACGCCGACCGGCTTATATTCCCCGCCACCGAGATAGGGCCGGGCACGCGCATCGCCTTTATCGTCAAGGACGACGCGATTCTGGAGTTGTACGAGCAAAAATAAATTTCGGACTTTTGACGAGAGATTCATTGTAAAATCTATGTAATACTTCGAGCGCATGACTTTTGAAAAGACATGCGCTCAGTTTGTGTCTTGGCAACGAGAAACCGGAAGGACGATGAATTGTTTTGAGAGAATATATTTCAGTCGAGAAAGCGGCTGAGCTTTTGTCAGACTTCGCGCTCCCCGTCGAACCGGAGGAGTTGCCTTTGACGGAGGCCGCTTCGCGTGTGTCGTTTGACGATGTGAAAGCCCTTATCGACTTGCCGCCGTTTGACCGTTCCGCCATGGACGGCTATGCCATTCGCGCTGCGGACGCGGGGGGCGCGCATGAGAGACCCGTGACTTTTCCCGTAGTTCGGGAGATATTCGCCGGGCAGGGAAGCGAAGAACATTTCAAGCCCCTGCGTCACGGGGAAGCCGCGCGGGTGGCTACAGGTGCGGGTGTGCCGGAAGGCGCGGACTGCGTGGTTCGCCAGGAGGATGTCAAAGAAGAGGCGGGCTTTATAACTCTTTCTAACGCGCCTTTCGCGCATCAAAATTACGCCTTTGCCGGAGAAGACGCGAGACGAGGCGATATTTTGGCGTCTAAAGGCGAAACGCTGTCATCCGCGCGTTTAGGGCTTATAGCTGGACAGGGATTAAGCGCGATACGCGTCTTCTCGCGCCCGACGGTCGGCGTATTATCGACCGGCAGTGAGCTTGCGCGTGAAGATGAAATTGCGCGTCCGTTGCCGCGCGGCAAAATCCATGACATAAATTCCGTCATCTTAGCCACGCGCCTGTCCTCGCTCGGCATGAACGCGTCGCTCACACCTCCCTTGCCCGATGAGGCGAGTATTTTGACAGAAAAGATAAAATCTATGGCGCAGGTATGCGACATGGTGATAACAACCGGCGGCGTGTCCGTCGGCCAAAAAGATTACATGCCCTTGGTGGCCCAAAAACTCGCGGCTCGGACGCTCTTTCACGGCGTCGCCGTCAAGCCCGGCGGCGTGGCTTTGGGCATGGTGGTCGGCGAGAAAAATACAGTTGTGCTTTGCCTTTCGGGCGCGCCGTTGGCCGCCGCCGCCACGTTTGAGGTTTTGGCCCGCCCTGTTTTGGCAAAGCTATCAGGCAACGCGGCAGTCTACCCGAAGCGGTTTTCTGTCGAAGCCGGGAATAGCTTTGACAAAGCGGGCTCGACGCGACGCCTTATATGGGCGCGCCGCGACGCCGGCTTTGTGTTTTTTCCGGGGCGAACCTTCGGGCGTCTGCTTACAATGGCCGAGTGCGACTGTTTAGTAGACGCTGTTCCTGACTCGCTCCCTATAAAGCAGGGTGAGCGAGTGAAGGTCATAATGACGCGATGAGGATCCCGGTATGCGCCATTATTTTGGCCGGAGGAAAAAGCAGCCGCTTTGGCTCGGATAAAGCCATGTTCGTGTGGCGCGGTCTTACGCTTTCCGCGAGAATAGCGGAAGAGTGCCGCGCGGTCTTTGACGAGATAATTATAGTCCGAGGGCAGAGACAGCGGCCTCTTGAAATTGAAGGCGTAAACGAGGTCAGGGACATTTACCCAAACTCAGGGCCTTTGGGCGGTATTCACGCCGGGCTTTCGCGCGCTATAAGTGATTTGGCTTTTGTCGTGGCCTGTGACATGCCGACATTCAGCGCGTCATTGGCGAGGCGGCTTTTGGAGTTTGCAGACGGCTTTGACGTTGTCGCGCCTCACGACGGCGAGCAACTTCAGCCGCTCTGCGCCGTCTACAGAAAATCGGTTTTGCCTGTATGCGCGAAAATGCTGGTTAATGGCGAGCGTTCTGTCAAACGTCTTTGCGGACAGGTCAAAACAAAAGTCGTCGATTGTAAAGAACGCGGCGAAATTTTCAGCAACGTAAACTACACAAGCGATTTGTCAGAGCATTTCTGACTTGTGCATAGTATAATAAAAAAACTATCTGTCAAAAAAGGAGAGAGAGTCATGGAAAAGAGAGAGCTTGTCATTATCGGGGCCGGGCCCGCCGGAATGTCGGCGGCTATCTACGGGCGGCGTGCCGGGCTTGACGTGTTGCTTTTGGAAAAAGGAGCCACGGGAGGGCAGATCAACATCACCGATGAGATAGAAAACTGGCCCGGCGTACAGCACGCCACGGGGCCAGAGCTTGGCGACATGCTCCGTGACCACGCTCTCAAGTTCAAGACCGAAATACGCTACGCCGACGTCAAAAAAGTTGAACTCAGGGGCGACGCCAAGATAATCGTAACCGACAAGGGCGACATCGAGGCCGAGGCTGTCATATTGGCCACCGGCGCGTATTTCAGGCGTCTTGGCTGCCCGGGCGAGGACTCGCATATCGGGCAGGGCGTCAGTTATTGCGCGACGTGCGACGGGGCGTTTTTCGAGGACTTGGAAGTCGCGGTCATCGGAGGCGGCAATACCGCTGTCGAAGAAGGTGCGTACCTGACCAAATTCGCCACAAAGGTGTATATTATTCATAGACGTGACGAGTTCCGCGCGGACAGAGCCGCCATTGAGCGCGCCATGTCCAACCCAAAGATCGTGCCTGTCTGGAACAGCGTGGTCGAGAGCATAGAGGGAGACGGAGCGGTCGACCATCTGGTCTTGAAGAACGTCAAGACAAACGAGGTCTCCAACCTTGAAGTGTCGGGCGTGTTTGTGTTTGTCGGGCAGTCCCCGCATGACGAGTGCTTCAAGGGGCTTGTAAAAGCCAACAAGGCCGGTTGGGTCATAGTCAATGGGCAGATGGAAACGTCGGTAGAGGGCATTTTCGCGGCGGGCGACGTGTTGGACAAGCATTTGAGTCAGGTCATCACGGCGGCGGCGGACGGGGCGATAGCGGCCATGAGCGCTTCCGCTTATGTGGACGAGCAGATTCATCTGCGCTCAATGCTTTTGGAACCCGAATCGGTTACGGCGTTCTTCTACTCAAGCCCGGACGCGGCGCAGTCTCATCTCTCGAATGAGGCCGAGAAAATCGCCAAGGAAAAGGGCAAGAAGATACCGATAGTTGACGGGTATAAAAATTCGCGCGTAGTCGAGAAGCTGAAAATCGAGCTTCCGTCTGTGGTTGAGCTTAAAAAAGGAACAGTTTCAAAGGCGACAAAGGTAGCAACCGAGGCGGACGTTGTAAAGGCCCTGTCTTAACAGGGAATTTAGACGTTCAGACAAAGTTGGCCGTGCGTTTATTGCCTTTATTTACTCAGGGGGGTTAGATTCTATGGCGGACAACAGATCACAACCGCAACAGGACGCGCAGTTTTCTTATCAGGCCACACAGATATCGACTGCGACTAAAGAACAGCTTCTTCTTATAACTTACGACATCGGCATCAAGTCATGCCGCATGGCGGAAGTCGCTCTTTCAAAAGAAGGCAAGCAGGATTACGATTTGGCTAACAGGGAAATTCTGCGCGCGCAAAACGTTATCCGCGAACTCATGGTCACCCTGAACACGGAAAAAGGCGGAGAGATGGCGACCGCCCTTATGAGTCTTTACGACTATATGTATCAGCTTCTTGTTGACGCCAACATCAAAAAAGAAGTTAAAAACGTCACCATAGTTCTGACTATGCTCGAAGAGCTCAAGGAGACCTGGGAGCAGGCTTTGGTGAAACTTCTGAAGGAGTATCAGGAGACTCACCCCGAGGACGAGGACTTGAAAGCAATCAAGGGCATCGAGTCTTTGGATTTGTCCGCGCTGCAGGCCAACAAACAGCAGCCCGCGTCGGGCAAGCCTTTAGTTCAGCCTACCCAGCCCACAGGCGAGCAAAAGAAATCCGGAGGGCTCAATATTGCGGGATGAACTCCTGAATACTGTCAGGAATCTGCTTCATCGTGAACAGGGTCTCTATGAAACCCTGCGGAGGATGGTCTCTAAAGAGTTAGAGGCCATCCTCCTGAATGGCGATATGGAGGAAATGCTCGCCATTCTTGAGGAAAAACAGGATGTAATATCAAGTTTACAGCTTCTCGCGGACGCTTGGGCCGACGCTTTGCCCATGCTGGACTTAGACGACGCCAGAGGCTCTGACAATTTTTGGGAAAAATTATCCGCTGAATTCGCCGAGGAAGACTGCGAAGAACTGAAAGGCCTTATTGAGGCGACGAGAGTTATGGCTAAAGAGCTGATGGAGGCCGAGGCGGGCGTACAGGCGGAGCTTGAGAAGCATGTGCAGCAACTTCGCGAGAAAATGTTGCAGATGAAGCATGTACGCACTGCGGTGACAGGCTACGCCAAAATGGGCGGCGGACGTCTTGATTCGGATTAAAACCCTGTTTTTTGTTTTTTTCGCCGTTACATTTTTCGGGTTATCTCCATCTATGGCGGCAATACCGGAAAACGTATCAGGCGACGCCGTTTTAGACCCCGACATACGCCGCGAAATAGAAATAGGCCGCAAAACGGTCAAAGAAATAGAAAAGCGCTGGGAGTTGTCATCCGATCCGTCTCAGCTCGCGCGCCTCGCTATGATTACGGACGCGCTGAAACCGCACATGACCCGCCCCATCCCTTATGAGACGCGCATAATACGGTCTGATATTCCAAACGCCTTCTGTTTGCCGGGGGGGTTTGTTTTTTTTTACCACAAAAATGTTGAGTTTACTCCACTCGGATGATGAAATAGCTGCCGTTATGGCTCACGAAATGGTTCACGTAGACCAAAATCACGGCATGAAAATGTCGGCTAAATCGTCCAAGGTAACCTTGGCGGCGCTTGCCGTTATGTTGGCCTCTGGGGGCGCTATGGCCCCCATCGTCCTTGCACAGGTGGCTCAGGTGGCTATAACCAGCGGCTATACCATAGAATTTGAAAAAGAAGCCGACAGCATGGGGTTGGATGTTCTTATAGCGTCGGGCTACTCCCCGAGCGCCATGGTCACGGTCATGGAGGGCTTTATGCATGAGGAGCTGAAACAACCGCAAAGAGAGTACGGCATATATATGGATCACCCCGAGTCCATTGAACGGGTAAGGAGTATGAGCGAAAAACTCAAGAATCTGCACATAAAACTTGAGCGAAAAACTCCGCTTCATCTTTTGGTGACATTCGTAGACACATCGTCAAATAGGGCGAAATTGCTTGTGGACGGCTCTGAGGTCTGGGGGGGCGCCAAGAGCGACGCCGTTGTGGCTGAGCTTTTACGCGCCAAGGCCGTTTTGG
Source organism: Synergistales bacterium (assembly GCA_025997935.1). Lineage (GTDB taxonomy): Bacteria > Synergistota > Synergistia > Synergistales > Aminobacteriaceae > BNVG01. Next base: position 16,619 of record BNVG01000028.1, read on the forward strand.
ATGAGCATTTTCAGATGGAGGTTGTTCCTTATGATTTGCGCGTCGAGGGGGGCGCTTTGAGGCTCAAAAACGCCACGGTCACGCGTCCTTCCCTGCCTGGTGATTTGCAAAACCTGTCGGATTTCAGAGAAAAACTCCTCGCGGCTCTCGCGCGAGCCCAAAAAACACGCCCAGCCACGCGCTATTTTTAGAGGTTCAGGGGGCGGCGCCTTTCCATCAATATTACGTTATGCCAAGCTCCGCTCGCGTCACGGCCAAGAAGCTCACGGACGCCCACGACTCTGAACCCGCACCGCAAATGCAAAGCCGTACTCGCTTTATTTTCTTCTAAAATAGAGGACTGCAATGTCCATATACCCTGCCGCTCTGATTCATCGACAAGAGCGCTCAGGAGAGTTGTTCCGACTTTTCTCCCACGCGCAAGGACGCTGACATATACACTGACCTCCGCCACTCCGGCATAGACGTTGCGCGAACTGACAGGACTCAGAACGGCCCACCCGGCTATTGTAGGGGCGATATACCCCGGTCGCCCGTCTTCTTCCGCGACCACGCGGCAGACTTTCAGGTGAGCCGCGTCCCATTTTTCATACAGCGGAACTTCATGTTCGAAAGTGGCGACTCCTGTTTTCATTCCCTCGGCATATATGCGCGCAACTTCTTGCCAATCATCCACGCGCATTTCGCGAATATTCAACATGAATTTTTCACCCCGAATATCGTAAGGGCGACCATCTCGGTCGCCGCTTTTCGTTCTTATTTCAGGGTGTTAAATATCGCGGAGGGCGCATTGGCCTGTGACTTGCCCTTCTTGACCTTGTGATAGTCGGCGTAAGTCAGGGGTGAGCCGTCGGCTATAACCTCGGCTGATATAACCTTGCCTATGACGAGCTTGTGGGTATGGACGTCAATAATGTCCGAAACCTCAGCCGCGGCCGCGGCCAAAACATGCTCCGTGACGATAGGAAGGCCGCTCTCCGTCATCTTGTATTTGCACTTTGCGAACTTGTCCATGTCGCGCCCGCTGCGGAAGCCGAATATGCCGATGAAGGGCAGTTCCACGTCCGAGCTGAACACCGATACGGTGAACTTGCGGCTCTTCTCGACAAGCTCCGTGGTGTAGTTATTTTTGTTCAGACAGACGGTTATATAGATAGGGTCACTGGTGAGCTGCATGGCGGCGTCGGCCACCTGAGCGTTCAGCTTGCCCTCAAAAGCCGTCCCCACAATGTACAATCCGTAACTGAAAGTAAACAACGCGCGCGCGTCGATTGAGTTTTCAATTGCCATTTGTTCATTCCCCCTTATTGAGTTTTCATTTTCTATACTTTGTCGAAAAATTAAAAATATCCGCACAAGCCGCAATGAATTATAGTACAATATTCTGAGAATCTCAATTGAGGTGACGCTATTATGAAAATTAGGTCGGCGCGTGCCGTCAGTGTTATTTTATTGAACTTATTGGCTTTATTGTTTTGGATAGCGCCAGCTTTCGCGCTCGAGCAGAAGCGCATAACCGTCGTGTTGCTGCCTACAGAGAACAACACGGACATTCATGTTTGGCGAAGCAAATACTATCCTTACAGTGTTCTTGAGGAAAAAATTACGGACTATTTCGCCTCGCTTTTCGCCGATTCGCCGATGGTAGATGTCGTTATATTAGACGAAAACGGCATGGACAGATGGTTCGCTCAACCCTATAGGACTGAGGATATGGCTTTTCAGATTGAGATTTACGATGGATTGCTCAAGGACAGGTCAAACGGCTTGGGGACTCGCTCGACCGGAAAAGTCAGCTTGCGCCTGAAAGCCTACGACGCCGTGAACGCCGAGAAATTCGCCACGCGTATGGCCGTCGGCAAGGACACGAGGTACACGTTCAACCCCGACGGCGAGAAGCTGTTTTGGATAGACGCCACGGTGACATCCTTGCCCATACCGTTCAAGGATGGGCTTGATTTGCTCGGGCTCACTCAGACGACGGAACGCGGACAGAAAATGAGCCGCCCAGTGTGGCGCGACTTTTCAACAACCTCTCACTGGCAGGCAATCAAAAACTCGGTCAAAAACGCCTGGCAAGAGGCTATGGGGCAGGTTTCCATAGCTTTGAAGCGCAACGACCCTGAGGGTTGGCAAAGAGGCGAGCTTGCCTTCAATCCCTATGACATAGAGATAGGGCGCATAATCTCCCCCACCGCGACATCGACGCGCAAGAAACGCGAGTACATTATCTCTATAGGCAGGGAAAACGCAATTCGGGCCGGAGACCTCTTAGATGTCGTTCGAAGCGACACGTATATCACCGTCGACCCCGAAAACCCAATAGCCGTCGTGCCTCAGAAAAGAGGGCGCGCGCGCTCAGAGGGCGTCGGCAGGGTCAAAGTCCTAAGCGTACAGGAGAGAACCGCCGTTGTGCGGGTTATCAAGGACAACCGCAAAGAACCTATCCAGCTGAACGACTTAGTGATGAAGTTTCACGGGGATAAGACGTTCGAGATGGACTGGGAGTCCGTGACGCCATAAAATAATGAGGTATATAATAATGAAAAATTTCGACATGAATCTGATACCAAGTCTGCCCTGTCCAAGCGTATATAGCTTTAGGATTATTGCCCTTCCAAGCCACCGGCATAGGCGGGTTATGAAGAATCCCTACGCGGTCTACGCTGTCTTTCCATTTGCCGAGAGCCACGAAGCGATTTATAAAAAGCCAATCGGGCATATATGTGGAATCCGCTTTCCCAGCCGGAAAGCGAACCATGCCACTTGGCTGTTTTACGGCGATAGCCTGTTTCGCAGTGTCAGGCACGGAAGTTATAGATGATATTTGCACCTGTCCTACATAAGGGGAAAGTCCGGCCATAGAGGGGACAACTGAACCTACGATGTAGTTTGTGGGCACGAGGTTCGGGCCTGAGTACGTCCCATAAACCCAAACGCCGTCCTTGTTTTTCTTGACAGGGTAGCCGTCGAAAGTGGCATACCAGTCTTTTGGCATGTTATATGGCTTATAAACGTAGAAGGTCATACCCGCGTAAGTGGGTTGTGGAACCAGCAACGGTTCGGCCACGTAAACTTTAGCCTCGGCGGACGAAGCTACAAGTATCACAAAAAGCGCTATTGCTCCAAAAATCTTTCTCATTATCTAATCACTTCCTGTTTTTGTGGTGTGGGGAGCGGGCGGAGTATAAACCGGTCTCTTAGACTGCTTAGCCGCGTCGGTGGACGGCGGAGTGTATAAGG
>BNVG01000029.1 GCA_025997935.1 Synergistales bacterium
CAGAAAATCCTTCTCTATGAAAACGTACTTTAGAAAACCTCTAACCGGCTCCTCACATTCGTCAGGCGCTCTCCGTTTGAGTCCGGCGTGTTGATGGGTATGCTGAATGGCTTTATAGACGAATGTGAGGAGCCGGTTAGAGGTTTTCTAAAGTACGTTTTCATAGAGAAGGATTTTCTGGCAAATTTCGCCGTATGGCCCGCCGCCGTCTCTTTGCACCACGCCTACGTCGGCGGGCTTTTGGAGCATTCCGTCCTCGTGACGCGCTCCGCGCGCTCCGTAGCGCGCGGCTACACGCCCGACGTATCGAACCTGAACCTCGACGTTGACATAGTGATAGCCGGCGCGCTCCTGCACGACATCGGCAAGCTCGAGGCCTATAAACTTTCGCCCGCGCCGGATATGACCCTCGAGGGTAGCGTCGCCGACCATATAGTGTTGGGTTATCACAGCCTTATGAACTTGATAGCCGAATACGGAAAATTGGACAAAAGAACCGCGACGGCCCTGGGACATGTCATACTCAGTCATCATGGATGCCGAGAGTTCGGCTCGCCCGTGCTTCCCGCCACGCCGGAGGCTTTTATCGTGGCGGCGGCCGACGACCTCGACTTCAAGCTGTTCGCCTGGAGAGACCAAATCTCTCAGCTCGAGGGCGAAAAGGAAATCTCGGATTACGTCGCCCCTCTGCAGCGCCGTTTGTGGAAGTCTCACGATATAGCCAAACCAAAAATCAAAGACCCCGAAGCGGAGTTCGCCAACGCCGGTATAGCGAGCGCGTTCGCCGCCGCGCAAAAGGACGCGTTATAAACAAGCGTCAAGGCGCAAGGCATGAGCTGTGAGATAATTTTATCCCAAGATCACGACGGGCGCAGGTTAGACAGGACGATTCGTTCTATCTGGCCCGCGCTTCCTTTGTCCGCCGTCATGCGCGCGCTCCGCAAGGGGGAGGCGCGGCTCGACGGCGTCCGCGCCCATAGCGGCGACATCAGGGTTACAGGCGGCGCGCGTCTTTACGTCCCCTGGGAAGAGCCGGGCGGCGAGGCGTACGAGCAAAAAGCCAAAACCTCAAACACGCGCGCGGTTCCTATTATCTGGCGCGGCGAAAATACGCTCGTCATAGACAAGCCCGCCGGGCTTTTGGTTCAGCCGGACGTGAAACACGGCGACAGCGTCATAACGCGCGTGTGGGGTATGTTTGGAGCCGGGGAGCAGGGCTTTTCTCCGGCGGCCGTCCACAGACTCGACCGCAACACGACAGGCGCGCTTCTCGTGGCCATGAGCGGCGGCGCGCTCCGGGAGCTTGAGCGTATTTTTAGAGAAAGGCTTATATCCAAGCGATACATAGCCGTAGTGGTGGGGGACTTGCCTAAGAGCGGGCTTATAGACGCGCCGCTCCTGAAGGACGAGACGACGGGCGTGGTGCGCGTGGATAGCTACGGATTGACCGCCAAAACTCGTTATGAGCGCTTAGACACCATACGCGTTCAGGACTTCGTTTTTTCTATAGCCTCCATAGATTTGCTGACCGGACGGACTCATCAGGCGCGCGTACATCTGGCGCACATCGGACACCCTATTCTTGGCGACGGGAAATATGGCCGCCCTGAAACAAACCGCCGCATGAAAAAAGAGGTTAAGCGCCCCCTGCTCCACGCTTATGAGCTGGCATTCCCTAAAAACTTGACCGGAGACCTCACGGAGGTGTCCGGTCAAGTTTTTCGCTCTGAGATTCCGCTTGATATGAAGAAGTTTATGCCTGATTCCACAAAAGCGAACGGTTAGACGAAGACGCGTCGCTGAGGGGCATTTCCACCCACCCGTAGGGCGTTATGAGGATATAGCGGACGGCTACGCCATGTTCGGCGAGGGCGTTTACATGAGCGGCATAGTGAACGGTGTCCCAAAAAGCGAACGTGTCGCTGAGCACCCATACCCTCTTGCTGTAAACGCGGTTGAAGAGCGCGGCGTAATCTATGGCTGTGCGGACGCCGCTTTCGTAGTCGGGCGGGTCTATGCTAACCACAATGGCGTCGGGTCTCCCCTGAGGACGCTTCGTGTTCGGGATGACGTCTACGTACTCCTCAAGGCTTTCAAGGTCAGCGAAAAGCCTCTCTAAGTCCATATCGTTGCCCTCGTTTTCAAACATCGCCGTCACGGGATCCATCCCCTTGTCTGAGGGCGCGTTCACGGTGTCGGATAGCCAAGTCTGTATTTTGGCTATGGCGTCTATGATATAGCTTGGATACTCGGTTTCGGAAATAGCCGTCAACAACTCGGTCACGGTAATTTCCTGAGAAGGAAGACTTTTTCTGTCATCTCTTCTGTCTTCTCTTTTTTCTTTTTCACGCCGTCCGCTTCTCTCAAAATTCATAGTAAACCTCATTATTCATAAGTTAATACGCAAAAAAACATTTCAGGGCGATTAAAAAACTGCCGACCGCGGTGGTCAGAAGAGAGTGACGCTCGCTCACCCATAGAACGCTCCTGTCAAAAGGCCCGGTTATTTCTTGCCGCTCGGGCCAGCGGACAGGGAAAAACGCGCCCGTTTTTCTTTTGTACCGCTCGTACTCCTCCCCAAATTTTCCCAAGAGAAAATCCTCTTCGTACGGAACTATCAGCACAGTATACAGCAAAAAAAACGTAACGGACATAATCAGTAAAGGTAAAGGCCCGGCCATCACTCCCCAGCCTAAGCCTATAAGGCCGTTGCCGACGTAAAGCGGGTTGCGTACGAAAGCGTACGGCCCCCAGGTAGTCAGTTTCTCGGCGCCCACGCGCTCGCCTCTGTATCGGCGGACGCACCCCACGCCCCAAAACCTCAGAGCCTGTCCCATAAATACAAACGGAAGCCCCCATATAAAAGACTCGCCCGTCGGGCGGGCAAGCGCGAGAACCACCGCGAACAGCAGAGTCCAAACCCCGCCGCGCAGCTGAAACGCCTTTTCTCTGAGTCGCGCTATGCGTGAATTGTTCAACTTAGAGGAGGATATGGATTGGCGGCCTTCTCCTCAGCCGCCACGACAATGGCGGCGTCTTCGTGGGAGACATCCTCCATTACGCCCCAGCCGAGCATTTTTATGACTACGGCCACACCCATGAATATGGAGATGTACTCCGTGAAGAAACGCCATATTATAGCCATGACTCCGGCCATGTTCGGGGGCATGAGCATACCGAACAAAAACGCGCCGCCGCCCTCCGCGACGCCGCTCGCGCCCGGAGTGGGGATGAAATAGAGCACGAACGTAAAGACAGCCTGAACGACAAGGGTTTGAGAATAATTAAACGGTAGCCCGACGGCCAGCATGAGCATAGGCAATACAGAGAATATACAAAGGAGGTGCGCCACGGACAACGCGACGGCCAACAACGTATAAGGCGCCCCTCTCCTTGAAACGGTCATCTTGAAGTCATTGCTGTAATTGTCCATCTCGCGGTCAAGCCAGCGGCACGTCTTTTTGACCTTGGAAAGCGACAGCCATTTTACGGAGCGCAGGCGAACCGCAATGCTTTTTCCAAGTCGCTTGAAGATTCGAGGAGATATTACCGTGAAGACTATGAACGCCCATGTGCAGAGTATTACGACAAACACATAACGCACGAGACCCTTGATGAAAGGACTGCCGTCCAAGAGCGTCGGGTTCACATGTAGGGCGAAGGGAACGACGAGCGTCAGTATAAGGACGGTGAGCATTGTGCGGAGCGTTGTTATAGCTATGCCTTTTCCTATGGGTACGCCTTTTTTGTACAAAAGGTAGACCTGAAACGGCCCGCCTCCGCTCTGCATTGGGGTGACGGCGCAACCGAAGTAGTGCAGCCACGTCAGAATCATGCCCATTTTGAAAGACACTTTCTCCCCGGCGGCCTTTGCTAACGCGCAAAAACGCCCCGTGTCACAAACCCAGGCCACGAGGATGAGACCAAAAGCCAGCAGAAAAAAGCGCTTGTCCGCGTTTATGAGAGATGATATGGTCTCCTTGTCCACGCTCTTAAATAAAATAACCGCACTGGATCCGAACACCAGCAAAATAAAGAAAATCAACCCTTTACGCAAAGACATAAGATTCGCCTCTTTTCTCGGCAGCTTTTAGGTTAAATTATTGCGCGGACGTCACAAGACCCCTGAGCGACCGAACATGAGCCGCAAACTGAACCACGTCGGGCAGGAGCGCGTCGCGGATGCAGTTTGACATGTCTATATAGAGTTTTTCACTGTGGAGCCGCCCTAATTTATCTATGCCGCCGGCCAGCGACTCTCTGAGTTTGGCCATGCCGAGCGCGTCGTCCTGACCCATGTCGAGTATGGCGGAGCAGTCCTCAAAGACGTGTAAAAGCCAGTCTAATCCCTCCGCCGCCTGAGCGAGTTTATTTTCCGCCATGGCCAGCTCGTTTTTCTCGAAGTGCGTGGCTATTTCGTCAAAACCGTTTATGAGGCGCGGCGCGTATTCGAGCGCGTCGTCCAAGGAATTGCGAACAAGGTCGCGGACGGGTACGGACTTAAAATGCGCGGCCATCCCTCCTGTGATGTTCGAGAACGCCTCTTCGTCCATCTCCACGAAGTCGACGCGAATTTCGGATATAACACGCCCCTGTCTCGCCACTTCCCCCCGCACCGCGCTCAAAATATTGGGCGCGTCTATGTCTTTTGGCAATCCGGCGAATTTTTGTCCGTCCAGATATACATTCATGAGGCCGACCTCCACTTATTCTATAGAAAAATATTTAGCAAAAAATATCACGAGATTCGTAAATCAAAAATCGGTATTTTTATATTCCGCGCTTTACAGCAAAAATTATTGTAACACAAAACCACATAATAAAATCCACTCTTCGCCGTGATATACTGACGGCGAAGAAAAGGGCGAAAAATTTTCGAAAGGTCGAGTGAGATTTGAATATTTTCAATATCGTGCAGGCGGCGGGCGGAGTCGGGCTTTTCCTTTACGGCATTAAACTGATGAGCGAGTCGTTGCAGTTTATCGCGGGCGACCGCATGAGACATCTCATAGGCACTCTTACAAGCACGCCTCTGCGCGGGTTGTTCGTCGGGATAATCGTCACAATGCTCATACAGAGTAGCTCGGCCACGACGGTTATGGTCATCAGCTTCGTCAACGTCGGTATTATGACGCTCAGTCAGGCCATAGGCGTCATAATGGGGGCGAACATCGGAACGACCGTCACGGCTCAGATAATCGCTTTCAAGGCGGACGATTTCGCGCTCGGATTTATAGCTGTCGGCTTCGCGTTCTCCGCGTTCGGGCGTTCGAAAAAACAACGCTACATCGGCAACGGCGTATTCGGATTTGGACTGTTGTTCCTCGGTATGCGAACGATGAGCGGAGCCATGTCGTTTTTGTCCACAAATCAGGCGATATTCGCGTCCCTGAGCCAATATCCGATACTTGGCGTCTTGGCCGGAGCTGTCGTAACCATGATAGTTCAGTCGAGCGCGGCCACGATAGGCTTGACGATGATCATGGCGACGCAGGGACTTTTGACGCTCGACGCCGCTTTACCCATAATAATGGGCGACAATATAGGCACAACCATAACCGGCGTTTTGGCCACGATAGGAACCAACCGCTCGGCTAAACAGACCGCCGCCGCTCACGTGCTGTTCAACGTCATAGGCACCGTTATATTTATGTTTTGCCTACCCTTTTACGCCGATTTAGTGAGGCTTACGGCCACTGATACTTCGCATCAGATAGCCAACGCGCACTCTATATTTAATGTAGGCAACGCGATACTCTTTTTGCCCTTCACGAAATATTTCGCGCGCCTTATAAGACGCATGCTCCCGGACGACGACAAAGAGCTTGTTCAGGGGCCGCTTTACCTCGATAAAAACCTGATAGTCGCGTCGCCTACGGCGGCCGTCGAGGCTGTCAAGGATGAGCTTATGCACATGGGGGACATCACCCTGAATATGGCGCGTATCGTGCGCCAGTGCTACACGGAGAAAACCACCGAGAAGTTGACGGCTGAGTTCGCGGAGGCCGAGAGCGCGGTCAACGCCATAAACCGCGCCATATCGTCTTACGCCTCCGAGGTCTGGCAGAGGGGCTTGTCAGAGGAGGTATCAACCGTTTTGGGGTCTTACGTGACCGCGTCGGGCGATGTCGAGCGCGTGGGCGACCACTTCGAGAACCTCACGGAGCTGAGCGAGATGTGCGGCGGATCGAGTTACTTCTCAGAGGGCGGCGAGGCGGAATTGTGGGATATGTACGACACGGTCGAAAAAGCCCTCACCGACGCGCTCGACTCCATCAAATACGAGGACGTCAAAAAGGCTGACAAAGTTATCTATGTCCTTGAGAAGCAAATAGACGAACAGGAAAAACAATACCGCCGCAACCATATAGATCGCCTAAACAAAGGCGAGTGCGACCCCGAAAAGGGCGTCGTATTCATAGACATACTGAGCAACTTGGAGCGTATCGGCGACCACAGCCACAACATAGCCTGTTTCACGCGGGATATAGTGGCGCTTTCCAAGTTTTCGACCAAACAGCTTCCGGTCTAAATGTCTCGTGGTTTTCTGAAAAAAATTTGGTTTTGTTTGGCGGCGTTTTCGGCTCTGTGCGCCGCCGCCGTTGTTTTTCTGTTCGACACAATCCCCCTTCCGCTTGATATGGTCAAAAACAGACCGTCGTCGCCCGTCCTTTATGATTCTAAAGGGCGGCTTTTTCATATGCGCCTCTCTTCCGATTCGGAGTGGAGAGCGCCGATTCCCCTGTCCGATATGGGGGCATGGCTACCTCTTGTGGCCGTAGCGGTGGAGGACAAGCGGTTTTACTCCCACATTGGCGTAGACCCTCTGGCCCTTCTGAGGGCCGCCTGTCAAAACGCGGCTCGGTTGCGCGTCGTGTCCGGCGCGTCCACTATAACAAGCCAGACCATAAGGATGGCTGTTTCGGAGCGCGAACGGATGGGAGGGCGCGGCTTGTCCGTAAAACTCAGGGAGTTTATTCAGGCCGTCAAGTTGGAGCGCGTTATGAGCAAAGATGAAATTTTGGAGACGTGGCTCAATTTGGCGCCCTTCGGAGGCAATATCAGGGGCGTTCAGGCCGCCTCTCTCATATATTTCGGCAAGCCTACGCGCCTGCTCTCTCCCGGCGAGGCCTGTCTTCTTATAGGTATGCTCAAGGGCCCCTCGCTTTACCGCCCAGACAGACGCCCCGAGGCGGCGCGAAGGCGGCGGGATTTCATCATAAACTTCTTGGAAAAGCGCGGCGTTTTTTCAAAAGAAGAAGCGCGAAAGGCCCTCTCGGAACCGCTACCGTCTCAGTGGAAGCGCCCGCCGAGCCGGGCCTGGCACTTCGCGGAGCAGGTCTTGGCGCGCGGAGTTTCTGAGCGTGACGATACGTATCGCACGACGCTCGACCTCGAGGCCCAGACCAAATTAGAGGCCGTGTTGCGTAGAACGATAGCGGCGTTCCCTGACTTCGTAACGGCGGCGGCGGGCGTGGCCGACAACGAAACGGGTGGCATAATCGCGTGGGTGGGAAACGCGCGTTTCGGGAGCGGAGCGGCTAATGCGTGGGTGGACTGCGCCCTTGCCCCTCGCTCGCCCGGCTCCGCTCTGAAACCGTTTGCTTATGTCCACGCGTTCGATAAGGGGATATTGACGCCCGGTTCCCTCTTGGCCGACACGCCGCTCGCCTTCTCGGGGCGCGCCCCGCGCAACTTCGACCTCACGTACAGGGGCGCGGTGAGCGCGCGCGTAGCGCTCTCCGACTCGCTGAACGCCCCGGCTGTGCGCGTCCTGCGTATGGGAGGGGCCGACGGCGTTTTGCGCCTGATGCGCGCATTCGGCCTGTCCGGGCTGAATGAGCGCGCGTCGCACTACGGCGACTCGCTGATCCTTGGGGGGTGCGAGGTCACGGTTCTTCAAATGCTTGAGGCTTATTCTTCTTTGGCTAACGGGGGGCTGCATAGGACGATATCGTTTCTTGAAAATTCTCCTCGTCCGGCTGGTGATAGGTTGGCAAGCGAGGCGGCTGTCTGGATGGCCACCGATATTCTGGACAACAAAAGCCGCCTTTCTACGTTTGCGCGCGAGAGCGAGAGAAACTACGTCTGGCGCGCCGCGCTCAAAACCGGCACGTCTTACGGTCTGAGGGACGCCTGGGCCGCCGCGTGGACGCCGCGGTTTACCGTGGTTGTCTGGGTCGGCGCGCCAAGCGGAGAGTCCTGGCCCGGACTTGTCGGAGCCGGAGCGGCCGCGCCTGTCGCCCTATCTGTTTTGCGAGTGCTGAGCGCGGGGGAAAGCGTGAATAAAAACGCGAGGTCGGCTTGGTACGAACGCCAGGAGGGGCTTGTTTTGCGTGAGGTCTGCGCCCTTTCGGGACGCCCGCCCACGCCCGCCTGTCTGTCGCGCCGCTTGGACTGGAGCATAGAGGGCGTTACGCGGACTACCCCTTGCGATATTCATGTTTTACGAAACGGACAAAGCGCGCTTTTGTGGCCGACATCTTTGGCCGCCGCCGAAACACCGGCAACCGATATTCGACGCTCCAACCTGAACATCGTCTCGCCAATCTCAGGGGCTACTTATTATATGGCCCCCCTGGCGCGCGAGCAAAAAATTCCGCTGCGTTCAGAGGGCGCGAGGGGCGCAAGCGGAAAGGTCTGGTGGTACTTAGACGGGCGTTTTATAGGGTTGAGTGCGGCAAACGATACGTTCTTTTACGCGTTCCCCGACGGACGGCATAAGCTCTCAGTTTCGGACGGAACGGGTGGAGGGGCAAGTACGAGCTTCAACGTAGCGTCGCCTGGCAAAAAGAGAAGCGCTCCGGAGCTTTCGCTGTGGTAGGAGGCCCTCGGGGTAGCGCGCAGCTACTTTATCGCGCTACCAAGATATTCACTCTAACTATATATCACTCTAAAGTATTGCTATTGTTGAATTTTTGATTTTTCTTTATAATAAATCCCGACAGGAATGTAAATTATTCTGAAAATAAATAAAATTCTGGAGGGGAAAAAATGAGCAAAAAAGAAATAGTTCTGGACGGGTTGTCTTTGACTCTTGAAGATGTCGTTAAGGTAGCGCGGGAGGGGTATGGCGTGAGGTTAGCCGAAAATGCCGTGGCGGCCGTCAAGAAGGCAAACGCGCTCGTCGAGAAATGGGCGGCCTCCGACAGTGTGGTTTACGGCATCACGACGGGTTTCGGAGATTTGGCGTCCGTGAAAATTTCCCCGAAAGACCGCAGGGTTTTGCAGGAAAACCTTCTGAGAAGCCACGCCTGCGGCGTCGGCGTCCCATATCCCGTGGACGTAACGCGGGCCATTATGCTTTTGCGTATAAACACCCTGAGCCGGGGACACTCCGGTATCAGTTTCGATACGTTGTCAGCTCTCGTGAACCTCCTGAACGCCAACATCCACCCGCTTATCCCCACTCAGGGATCAGTAGGCGCGTCGGGCGACCTCTGCCCGCTGTCGCACCTCGCGATAGCCATCCTCGGCGACGGCGACGCGGAGTATAACGGTCAGGTTATCCCCGTAAAAGACGCGCTCGCCAAGGCCGGCCTGAAGCCCGTGTCTTTGGGCGCGAAAGAGGGCCTCGCCCTCAACAACGGCACTACTGTGATGAACGCCGTCGGAGCGTTGGCTGTCGTTGACGCGGCCGTTTTGGCCAAGACCGCCGACATAGTCATGTCAATTTCCCTCGAGGCCATGCACGGCGTGCCCTACGCCTTCGACGCCCGTACTCACGCCCTGCGCGCTTACAAGGGGCAGGGCAGCGTGGCGTCCAACATCAGACGCATAACGGCGGGAAGCGAGATAATAGAGCGCTATAAAAAAGACAGAGTGCAGGACGCTTACTCGCTTCGCTGCGCCCCGCAGGTACACGGCGCGAGCCGCGACGCTTTCGCTTACGTCCGAAGCGTGCTCGAGACCGAGATAAACTCCGTGACCGACAATCCGCTTATCTTCCCCGACGGCGAGGACGTCCTGAGCGGCGGCAACTTCCACGGACAGCCCTTAGCCTTGGCTATGGATTTCTTCGGCATAGCGGCGGCGGAGATTGCCAGCATTTCGGAACGCAGACAGGCGCGTCTCGTGGACTCGTCGCTGTCAGGCTTACCTCCTTTCCTGATAGAGGACAGCGGGCTCAACAGCGGTTTTATGATCCCCCAGTACACGTCGGCGGCGCTTGTCTCGGAGAATAAAGTGCTGGCTCACCCGTCGTCTGTGGATTCTATCCCCACGTCGGCAAACCAGGAGGATCACGTTTCGATGGGCGGTTACGCGGCGCGCAAGGCCGTGAACATTCTGGACAACGCCCGGAAAGTCCTCTCGATAGAAATGCTTTTGTCGGCTCAGGGCCTTGATTTCAGCCTCGCGTCTCTAAAGCCCGGGCAGGGCACGTTGGCGGCCCACAAGTGCATACGCGCGGTAGTACCTTATCTCAAGAAGGACGAATATCTGCACCCGCTTATAACCAAACTTTTGACCCTCACGGAAAGCGGCGCTGTTGTCAGGGCTGTCGAGGCTGAGATAGGAGCGCTGGATTAGATAATTTTTTGAATTTTTTTGGATTGGACTCGAAAAATGGTTGATTCGCGCACCATACCATTTTTCGAGTCTTTTATTTATATTTTTATTATGTATAATGACGGCTATATTTGATTTTGGCAGGAGGCGATCTTTTTTGGATTTCATAAACAACTTTTCGCAATTTTCCACGCTCTTCCAGCAAATAATCAACGGTCTTTCTCTGGGTTCGGTCTACGCGCTGATAGCCGTGGGGTATTCTTTGGTCTACTCCATACTGTCGTTCTCGAACTTCGCGCACGGCGGATTCTTGGTCGTCGGGGGTTATATATGCTATGGGCTTTTGACAATGGAATCCATAGCCGTCGGGGGTTTTCTCTTCAATATCCCATCGTTCGTGAACAATATATGGCTGTCCGGCCTTTTCGCCCTTCTCGGCGCAGGCTTCGTGGCCGTCATTACGGAGCGCTTGGCATACAAACCCATACGCGAGCGTACGCCCAACACTCTCTATCTCTTGATAGCGTCTATGGGCGTGTCTATCGTCATAGAGAACATTTTCGTCATCGTGGTTGGCGGACGTTTCCGCGCGCTCCCTCAGGGGACTTTCCCGTCCACGCCCTTCACCTTCGGCAACGTGACGGTAAACGCCTCCGACGTGCTCTCTCTCGTGTTTGCCGTGGTTTTCTTGGGCGGACTCCAGTTTTTCCTCAGAAAAACGCGCTGGGGGCTTGCCATTCGCGCCGCGGCCTGCGATCTTCGCACGGCGGGGCTAATGGGCGTGAACACGTCTTTCCTGATAGGAATAGTCTTTTTTGTGGCGGGGCTTTTGGCCGCCGTGGGGGGTATTTTTCTCTCGGCCCGGTACACCCTCTATCCGCAGCTCGGCGGCATAACCACGAAGGCGTTTGTGGCGGCAGTCATAGGCGGGCTTGGGAGCTTGCCGGGGGCCGTCGTCGGGAGCCTCATATTGGGGCTCGCCGAGATGCTGACGGCCGGGTTTATCAGTAGCCAAATGAGAGACCTCGTCGTCTTCTCAATGCTCGTCATCGTGCTTTTGGTGAAGCCCGACGGCTTCTTCGGCAAGCACGTAGGCGACAAAATATAAAGGAGGCGCTGACGACATGAGAACGAGAAGTCTTCTCGGCAACGCCGCTTTTATAGTGCTGGGGCTGATTTTAGTCTTCATGCCCCTGAGCGGTTATCAGGAGGGAATAATAATCCTGCTCTGCGTAAACTGTATAGCCGCCATGGGCGTGTCGCTCCTGACGGGCTTTACGGGCATTTTTACGCTCGGGCACGCGGCTTATATGGCGCTTGGCGCGTACACTGCGGCCATTCTGACCGTCAGAAGCGGCGCGCACTGGATACCGGCTATCATCGCCGGTGGTATAGTCGCGGTGTTCGTCGCCTGGGCCATAGGTATTCCGACGCTTCGCCTCACCGGCGACTACTACGCCATCGCCTCCATAGGGTTGGGTGAGGCTATAAGGCTGATTCTTGAGAACTGGCAGTCCGTCACGCGGGGAGCGCGCGGCTTTCCGGGTATAGACTCCTACACCACGCGGGAGGCGGCTGTGGCCTTTTTCGTCATCCTGGGCATTCTCCTGTTCAATTTAATAAACAGCTCGCTCGGGCGGGAGCTCAAGGCGTCGCGGGATGACCACCTCGCCGCGTCGCTGATGGGCTTTCATACCCCGCGAAGCCGCATGAAAGCGCTTCTTATAAGCGCGTTTTGTTGCGGCATAGCTGGCGCGCTCCTCGGCGGCTATATGAATTTCATTCAGCCGTCGATGTTCGATATGATGAAGTCGACGGAGCTGACGGCCGTTGTCGTGTTTGGCGGGCTTGGCTCTATGAGCGGCACCATCCTCGGTTCGGCTATTATAACGCTCGTTATGGAGTATTTCCGCGATATTTCTCAGTACAGAATGCTCATCTACGGCGCGCTTCTCGTCATCATCATGGTGGTGCGCCCCGAGGGTCTGCTTGGCAACCGCGAGATTTGGACGTTCATACCGGGGCTGAGTGGCAAAAGCAATAACGCTAAAAGGAGGGACAAGTAATGGCGATTAAAGCGGAAAGCCGGGTCCTTCTGGAGCTTGAAAATATCGACATGTTCTTCGGCGGCGTTCTGGCGGTCAGAGGCATGAGTTTTACCATAATGGACAACGAACTGGCCGGAATAATAGGCCCCAACGGCGCGGGCAAGACGACCATATTCAACGTCATTTCGGGCGTTTACAGCCCAACGGGGGGCAGTATCTGGTTTCGCGAGCAGGACATCACGCCCCTCATGGCCTATCAGGTCAACAGGCTCGGCATAGCCCGCACATTTCAGAACCTGCGCCTCTTCGCCCGCTCCTCGGTCTTGGAAAACGTGATGACAGCGGCGCAAAACCGCTACCGCTACTCGTTTCGCGAAAATCTGCGAGGACACCTCGCGCCGAGCTACCGCCCCGACCCGGAGTATTTTTACGGCTTTTTGGAGTCAATCCTTCACGCCGGAAGATGGGTGAGCCGCGAGACCAACATCCGTAAAAAAAGCATGGAACTTTTGGACAGGGTAGGCTTAGCGGACCGCGCCGACCAGATGGCCGGGACATTGCCCTACGGAATGCAGAGGCGGCTCGAGATAGCGCGCGCCTTGGCTCTCGATCCGAAACTTCTCCTTCTCGACGAGCCGGCGGCCGGCATGAACCCGGAGGAAGTCTTCGCGCTCAACGACCTTATCACGGGCATACACAGGGACTTCCGTCTGACGACGCTCGTCATTGAACACCACATGGACATGATAATGCAGATATGTCCGCACATCGTATGTGTGAACTTCGGCGCGAAAATAGCGGAGGGGACGCCCGAGGAAATTCAGGCCAATCCCGAGGTCTTGAGCGCGTATCTCGGAGACGACGAGGAGGCGATGGGAGAATGAGCGCGCTTTTGGAAGCTAAAGACATATACGTGAGCTACGGCGCTATCAAAGCCTTGCAGGGCTTTTCGTTGTCGCTGAACGAGTCTGAAATCGTCGCTGTCATAGGGGCGAACGGCGCCGGGAAGTCCACGTTTATGAACGCCGTTATGGGCATGGTTCCGCGCGACAGGGGAGATGTTCTCTTGGAGGGCAAAAAGTTGCCATCCAAGAGCTATAAAATCGTCACAAGCGGCCTGTCTCTCGTCCCGGAGGGGCGCAAGGTGTTCACTCCGCTTACCGTCATAGAGAACCTGCAAATCGGGGCGTTTTCGCGCGCTCATAGCGGCGGCGTAACCAAAGATATGGAATGGGTGTTTTCGCTCTTTCCCCGCCTCGAGGAGCGAAAAAACCAGTACGCCGGCACTCTGTCGGGCGGGGAACAGCAGATGCTGGCCATAGGGCGCGCCCTGATGGCGCGTCCGAGAGTGCTTTTGTTGGATGAGCCGTCGCTCGGCCTTGCCCCCATAATCATTCGCGACATATTCAAGGAGCTAAAACGCATAAATGAAGAAGGCGTCAGTATTTTGCTTGTGGAGCAAAACGCAAAGCAGGCCCTCTTGCTCTCTAACCGCGCTTACGTGTTGCAAACGGGGCGTCTTTTGAAAGAGGGCAACTCCAAAGACCTCTTGGCCGACCCGGAGATAAAAGCGGCCTACCTTGGAACAGGCGAAAAGAAACCTAAATCATAGGGGCGACGTACCCTCGATCGCCCGGTATAGGAGGGATTTTTATGAACCTTATAGATTTGACCGTCAAGGATTTCAGCGCCGTACTTGCCTCTGACGCCCCCGCCCCCGGCGGCGGAAGCACGGCGGCTCTGTCGGGCGCGCTCGGCGCCGCGCTCGTCTCGATGGTCGCCAACCTGACCAAGGGCAGGGAGAAATACGCCGAATATGAGAAGCTCGCCAGGGACGTCTTGCTGAAATCAGAAGAACTTAGAGCGCGGCTTCTTGAGGCCGTCCAGAAAGACACCAACGCCTTCGACGCTGTCATGGCGGCTTTCGCCCTTCCCAAAGACACGGACGAAGCCAAGGCCGCTCGCAACGCCGCCATACAGGCCGCGTACAAAGAAGCCATAGCCTCGCCTGCGGCCACGGCTGAGTATTGCCTCGAGGTCGTCAGGCTTGCGGTGTCGCTCGCGGGCAAGAGCAACCCAAACGCGGCGAGCGACCTCACGGTCGGCGCGGCGCAGGCTCACGCCGGGCTGAAGGGCGCGGCGGCCAACGTGCGTATAAACCTCCCCTCCATCAAAGACGCGGCTTACGTCGTCGAAAAAAAAGACCTCATAGCGCGTCTCGAGGCCGAGGCTCTGAAACTGCTCGTAATATTCGAACCCCCGGAGTAAGGGGCCGAATAACAACGCGGACTTATGATTATAGGGCTTGGCGTGGACCTTTGCAGCGTGTCCCGTATGGAGAGGGCGGTGCGCTCGCGCCATTTCGTGGAGCGGGTTTTTCGTCCCTCCGAGATAGCCTACGCCGACGAAAAAGGAAAGGCGGCGGCGTCAAGCTACGCCTCCGCCTTTGCGGCAAGAGAGGCCTTCGCCAAAGCGAGCGGCCTCTCTTTTACTAAAATCGCCATATCATCTCAGTTTTGCCTCAAGCGGGAAAACGGCGTTCCGCGCGTCATAGTGCCGCGGGAGTTAGACTCCGCGTTTGAGCGCGGGGAAAAACGCGCGTGGGTGTCGCTGAGCCACGACGGAGATTATGCCGTAGCCGTCGTGGTATTGGAGAGCCTGTAAGATTGTGTTAAGTGTTTTTTGCCGCTGTCATTTTTTGAGTCTTTGAAATTTTTGATATGCGTCATCAAATTCAATAAATAGTCTATAATTTAACATACCATGTTAAATTATAGGAGATATTTATGATGTATATTGAGCGACACATATCATTTGTTTTAGAGAGGTTGAAGCGATCGTTTCCCGTAGTGCTTGTCACAGGGGCAAGACAGGTCGGCAAGACAACGCTTCTGCGACAAAACGACGATGGACAAGGCTATTATACGTTGGACGATTATGTATTTCTCGATTCAATCGAACAAGACGCTATGGGTTTTGCGGCCAATGTCAGTACGCCTGTAATATTAGATGAAATTCAGTATGCGCCCCTATTATTCAGAGCTATCAAACTGCGCGTTGATCGTGACGCGCGTTCAGGAGCGTTTCTGTTGACCGGCTCGCAGCAGTTTGAGATGATGCGGGGAGTGAGCGAGAGTTTAGCGGGGCGAATCGGGATACTGACGCTATCTGGGTTGTCATCCCGTGAGATTGACGGCTCTAGGTTCACATTGCCTTTTTTGACGACAACTGAATATCTGGGCGAACGAAGCCCGAGCGTTTTACCTTTGCGCGCTCATGAATTATGGGGGCGTATTCAGCGCGGCGGTATGCCCAAGCTCTACGCCGATCCTGAGATAAATACTCAAGACTATTACAGCGCGTATGTCAAAACCTATATTGAGCGTGATGTTAGAACACTGGCGCAAGTCGGCGACGAACTGACGTTTATGCAGTTTCTGACGGCTTGCGCGGCGCGGACGGGCGCTTTGTTAAATTTGTCCGATATTGCCCGTGATGTGGGCGTGAGCGTGCCTACGGCCAAACGTTGGCTGTCTATCCTCGCCGTATCAGGGTTAGTTTATCTGCTCCGCCCGTTTTCGCAAAACATTACAAGCCGGACGGTAAAAACGCCTAAGCTCTATTTTATGGATACCGGACTTGCGGCTTATTTGTGTAAGTGGTTCACGCCGGAAACGCTCGAAGTCGGCGCTATGAGCGGCGCGTTTTTTGAAACTTACGTTGTCAGCGAAATAATAAAGAGTTATCAAAACTTCGGGCAAGAGCCGCCGCTGTACTTTTACCGCGACGCCGACAGGCATGAAGTGGATTTGATTATTCATAAAGACGGCAAAATCTATCCGGTCGAAATAAAAAAGACGGCCAGCCCTAACGCGAAGGACTTCAAGCAGTTTGAGACACTTCGCAAGATGTCAGGGCTCGAAGTTGCGCCGGGCGGCGTAGTCTGTATGTATGACTCACCAATTCGCTTGAGCGGTGGGAATGTTATTCCTGTCAGCTATATTTAGCCACAGACTTCCAAGACTACCTTTTCTCCTTGGCTTGTTTTTCCCGTCCTTCCTCCCTTTCGGCAAAAAATTGCCCGATGTACGAGCCTGACCATTTTTTTATCCTGTATATCCTATCCTCTTGCGCCAACTCGTAAAGAGCGAACAAGAGTACGACAGCCAACGCCACAATCAGAAACTGAGAGAGGGGGTTTTTCTTGACGGGCTTGTCCTCGATGACGACGTCTCTGGGGCGTTCGACTTTAACGCCCTGCGCCTCTAATTTTTCTCTTTCCCATTTTTCCCAAAGACTCATATCAAACGCCCCTTATTTATTTTTTGTTACAACTCCTTAGAAAATTATATCAGAACATCGCCGTTATTCGTGTCGCTCGGACGACCCATTCATTAAGACGAATCCGCGATTTTTTACGAATCATGTATAATAAACCGTATATTTTTTTATATCTTTCGAACGATAGGGGAGAGTGACGAGATGTTCAAGATGCTGAACGCGTCTACCGATGAAATAGATTCGGCGGAGCGCGCCATATCTGATATTTTAAGCCAGATAAAGCCGAATGAGAACCTGCTGAAAAATTCGGTCGGGATCGTATCATGCCACTGCGATTACGTGGAGAGCGGACTCATAAAGGAACTTTGCGCGCTCCTTCCTTTTGACGTCATAGGAGCCACGGCGCTCGCGAGCGGCGCGGGCGGACGGTATGGGGAGGAGTCGCTGAACCTCTCCGTTTTGACAAGCGACGACATATCGTTTTCCGTCGCCTTGACAGAGCGCCTTTCAAAAGACAATATCACAAAGCCGCTGAGCGACGCCTACGGCGCGGCTCGCGCGCGTCTTGCGGAAGACCCCAAACTCATCATTGCCTTCAGCTCGGTTCTGGGCGATGTGAGCGGTTCGGTCACGCTGGACGCGTTGGACGAGGTCTGCGGCTCCGTTCCGATTATCGGCGGCTTGGCCAACGACCATACGATTAAATACGACAGAAGCTGTGTGATAAAAAATGGGGTCGGGCAGAAGGACAGCGTGGTTATGCTTCTCATTCAGGGAGACGTCAGCCCTAAATTTTTTGTGGCGTCCGTACTCGAAAAAAACGTGCGAAAACAAAGAGCCGTCATTACGGATTCGGATGGTTGCGTGTTGAAGCGCGTAAACGATATGCCCCTTTTGGAGTATTTGGCGTCGATAGGGCTGAAAAAGACGGGGGAATCGGCGAGTGCCCTGCCGTTTTTGGTCGACTACGGCAACGATACAAAGCCAGTGGCGCTTGGGATATACTCGTTTTTGCCGAACGGGGACGCCTTGTGCGGGGGTTATATGCCTGTCGGCGCGACGTTCTCCGTCGGCATACTCAGTCAGGAGGGTATAATGGAGACGGCTGAAAAAACCGTGTCGGCTATGCTGAAAGAAAATGACGCGAACGGCTTTTTCTTTTTCCCCTGCCTGTCGCGTTGCCTTATGCTCAACCCCGAAAGCCGAGTCGAGTGCGACAAAATTTCATCCATGATAGGCGGCTCTGTCCCATTCCATTTCTTTTACGCGGGAGGGGAAATATCCCCGCTTTATGACGACGCCGGAAAAACGCACAACCGCTTTCACAATTACACCTTTGTGGGTTGTGTTTTGTAGCCCGCGCGCGGACGGGGATATATTCTGGATAAGGGGATGGCCGGTTTGGAACACTCCGAGTTAGTCGAAAGTCTCAGACAAGAAATAACCGCTTTGAAAAAAAACGAGGAGACGCTCGTCCGCCGGCTCAAGCGTATACAGGACACCGTCGAGCGCGACAAGTCCGTCCTTGACCTCAAAGCCGGCGTAAACTCCGTGTTGTCCATGGAACAGCAAAAACAGCAAAAATATCTTGATTTACTGCTCGAAAGCAGCCAGGATATCATACTGTTGTTCGATTACAATTGGAGGCTCTCTTACTGCACCGCGTCTTTTTTGAAAAGAGTCAATATAGATTATTTTTGGCGTGTGGACGGACACCTGTTTCAGGAGGTTTTCGCGCGCTTTGCTACGTGCGAAAAAATAGAGAGCTTGTTTAACGCCATGCAAAATGGCATGTCGAACAACGTTCCGGTCTCGCTTGAGAGCGAGCTGAACCTCGACGGAAAACGCGCTCGCAAATATGAAATACACTTTACTCCTATGTCGGGGGGCAACAAAACAATCGAGGGCGCGATGATGCTCCTTCACGACGTCACCGAAATAGAGCGGGCCCGCGAGGCGGCGGAGTTAGCGAGCGCGGCCAAGAGCGAGTTTCTCTCTAATATGAGCCACGAAATGCGTACGCCCATGAACGCTATAATAGGCATGACCGCAATAGCGAAGGGCGCGGCGGATCTGGAGCGCAAGGAATATTGCCTTGAAAAAATCAGCGAGGCGTCGGTTCACCTACTCGGCGTCATAAACAATGTCTTGGATATGTCAAAAATCGAGGCCGGCAAATTCGAGCTTTCCATGTCGGAGTTCAGCTTCAGAAAAATGACGGAGCGCGTCATAAACGTTATGAACTTCAAAATCGATGAAAAAAATCAAACTCTGTCCGTGGAGACAGACGAAAACATCCCAAACCTCATTCTGTCGGACGAACAGCGCCTCGCGCAAGTCATCACAAACCTTCTCTCAAACGCTGTAAAGTTCACGGACGAAAACGGAAACATATTTCTGTCCTCAAAAAAAATATCGGACGACGGAGAATCTGTCGTCATCCGCACATCTGTGCGCGACACGGGCATAGGCATAACCGAAGAACAGATGGAGCGTCTTTTTGCGTCTTTTTCTCAGGCTGATAACAGCATATCGCGCAGATTCGGCGGAACCGGCTTAGGGCTCGCCATATCGAAGAGCATAGTGGAGATGATGGGCGGGTCTATCTGGGCGGAGTCGGTTCAGAGCGAGGGCGCGTCTTTTATATTTGATATTTGCGCGCTGAAATGCGAGGCGCGGCGCGCGGACGAAAATGAGAGCGCGGGGGTTGACGAAAATATTCCCGATGAAGGCGTCCTGTCCGGGAAGACAATACTCT
>BNVG01000030.1 GCA_025997935.1 Synergistales bacterium
CGGGAATAGGTAGCCGTTACGGCGGGATGAAGCAAATAGACCCGGTCGGCGCAAACGGCGAGCTGATAATCGACTATTCGATATATGACGCTGTACAAGCCGGTTTCGAGAAAGTCGTGTTCATCATCACGCGCGCCATTGAGCCCGACTTCATGGAAGTTATCGGGAACAGGGTCGCGCGTTATGTCAAGACCGAATACGCGTATCAGGACCTGAACGACATACCTAAAGGATACAAACTCCCGGACGGCAGGGTAAAACCGTGGGGTACGACCCAGGCGGTTCTTTCGACGAGACGCATGGTGAAGGGGTCGTTCGCCGTCATCAACGCAGACGATTTTTACGGGGCTTCCGCTTACAGGGTAATTTATGAATGGCTGTCCAGCGCAAGACGCGAGGATGGCAAACTGCATTTCGCGATGGTCGGTTACAGAATAGAGAACACCGTCCCCGAAACCGGCGGCGTCGCGAGGGGAATATGCGAAGCTGACGAATCGGGATTTTTGACGAGCGTTGTCGAGCGTACTCTTGTTGAAAAAGCCAAGGAGGGAGCGCGTTTTTCGGAGGACAAGGGCGAAACGTGGCGCGCCATTCCGGCGGGGACTTTAGTCTCGATGAACTTCTGGGGCCTTAACGAGGGGTTTTTCAAGGCGGCGGAGGACGATTTCCCGGGCTTTCTTGACGCCGGCCTCGGGTCTAATCCGCTGAAATGCGAATATCTGCTACCCAGCGAAATTGGCAAACAACTGAAGGACGGCGTCGCCGACGTGAAGGTTTTAGGGAGCCTCGACACCTGGCGCGGCGTCACATACAAGGAAGACCGCCCCGGCGTGATGGCCGCCATAGAGAAACTACACTCGGAAGGAGTTTATCCCAAGCCCCTTTGGAGATAGCGACCAAGAAATCAAAAGAGGCTTGCGTATATCGCAAGCCTCTTTTGATTTTTGAAAAACGGCTGTGTTCATAGCTTCATAAAAACAGGCCTGTAATAACGCTTTTCGTGTTTACGATTTACCACGTAGCCCGTTGTAGCGCATGACCGCGCCGCTGCTTGCGGAGCTTACTTGACTCGCGTAACGCGCGAGCCAGCCGCCGCTCACGTTGGAGGGGTGAGCGGCGAGGCTTTTCGCCCTCGCCGCGAGCTCTTCGTCAGACACCTTTACGTCTATTTTGTGGGCGGGAATGTCTATGTCGATAACGTCTCCCTCCCGGATTAGGGCGATGGCCCCTCCCTCGGCGGCCTCGGGCGACACGTGCCCTATGGAGGCCCCGCGCGACGCGCCCGAAAAACGACCGTCCGTGATGAGCGCCACGGATTTGTCGAGTTGCATACCGGCGAGCGCGGATGTGGGGGAGAGCATCTCGCGCATACCGGGGCCGCCTTTCGGCCCCTCGTAGCGGATGACGACTATGTCGCCCGCGACGATTTTCGAGCCGTATATAGCCTCTATCGCCAGTTCCTCGGAGTCGAACACCCGAGCGGGGCCTGAGTGGGTCATCATCTCGGGCGCGACGGCACTCTGTTTGACCACGCAGCCGTCACGCGCGATATTGCCCCACAAAACGGCTATGCCGCCTGTCTTGCTGTAGGGGTTGTCCAACGGGCGGATAACCTCGGGGTTTTTATTGACCGCCCCCTTGACGTTTTCGGCGATTGTCCCGCACGTAGCGGTTATCGCGGAGCCGTCCAAAAGGCCGGCCTTGGCGAGCTGGCTCATGATGACCGAGAGGCCGCCCGCCTCGTGAAGATCCTGCAAGTGATGAGTTCCGGCAGGGTTGAGACGGCACAGGTTCGGGACGGAGCCGCTGACGTTGTTTATAGTGGTCAGATCTAAGGCCACTTCCGCCTCGTTGGCTATGGACAGGAGATGCAGTACGCTGTTCGTGGAGCATCCTAAAGCCATATCGACGGCGAGGGCGTTCTTTATGGATTTTTCGTTGATGATGTCGCGCGGTTTTATGTCGCGTTGCAGCAGCTCCATCACCTTCATGCCGGCGCGCTTCGCGAGGTGCGTCCTGGCCGCGTGAACGGCCGGTATTGTGCCGTTTCCGGGGAGCGCTATGCCGATGGCCTCCGACAGGCAGTTCATTGAATTGGCCGTGTACATACCGGCGCAGGAGCCGCAGCCCGGGCATGACGACTCTTCGGTTTGCCGGAGCTCGTCCGCGTCCATCAATCCGGCTTTGTACGCGCCTACCGCCTCGAAGTTCGTGTTGAGGTTGATGGTTTTGCCGTCGCGCCTGCCTGCCAGCATCGGGCCGCCCGAGACGAGGACGGAGGGGATGTTGAGCCGCGTCGCGCCCATGATCATCCCTGGGACGATTTTGTCGCAGTTGGGAATCAGAACGAGCCCGTCCATGCAGTGCGCCATAGCCATAGTCTCGACCGAGTCGGCGATAAGCTCGCGGGAGGCGAGCGAGTATTTCATGCCGCCGTGCCCCATTACGATGCCGTCGCATACTCCGATAACGGGCATTAATATCGGCGTTCCGCCCGCCATATAAACGCCGGCCTTAGCGGCCTGCGCCAGTTTGTCGAGATGAATGTGCCCCGGAACAATTTCGCTGAAAGCGTAGATTATCCCGATAAGCGGACGGTTTATCTCCTCTTGTGTGAAACCGCAGGCATAGAACAAAGAGCGGTGCGGAGCGCGGTCCACTCCCTGAGTGACGGTATGGCTTCTCAATTTCATAGTGAATTTCCTCCTAATTTTCTAACAACCGGTAAAGGCGGCCTTGGGCCGCCCGATTCATTAAAGGGAGCCGTACACTAAAGCCGGAAGGAAGAGCGAGATTTGAGGGATGTACGTGACGAGCAAAAATACGAGGATGAGAGCTATGATCATCGGTATTATGGGGCGGCTGATTTGCTCAAGAGACAGGCCGGTGATTGCGCTCGCGACGTATATGTCAATAGCCACAGGAGGCGTGGCCATGCCTATGGCAAGCCCCACAGTGACGATCATCCCGAAGTGGATGAGGTTGCCGCCGAGGCTCAGTATGGCCGGCAGGAAAATCGGGGTCAGTATTATGAGCGCGGAAGCCGTCTCCATGAACATACCGGCGATAAGAATAATCACAATTATCACGAGGTAGACCATGAACGGGACTCCGCCCGTCGCGCTGAGCATCGCGCTCGCTATTTTATCGGGTATCTCGTAAAACGCGAGCTGCCAGCCGAAGAACTTCGAGGTGGCTATGATGAACATTATGAGCGAGCTCGTCACGCCCGCGTTCACCACCAAGCGATAGACCTTCTTGGCGTCCATCGCCTTATATATGAACACCGCGACGAAAAACGAATAGACGACGGCCACGGCGGCGGCCTCCGAGGGCGTGAAGTAGCCGGAGAATATCCCGCCCAATATCAGTACGGGCGTCATGAGCCCCCAGAGCGCGTTCAAAAACAACCCGAACTTGACGCGGCCGCTAACCGGCTCGCTCGCCGGATAACCGCGCTTGCGGGCGATATAGAGGGCGTAGGCTATGAGTATTCCGCCCATAAGAAAGCCGGGTATGAAACCGGCCATGAAGAGTTTACTCACCGGAACCCCTGAGATGACCGCGTAGAGCACCATCGGTACGCTTGGCGGTATTATGACGCCTATCGTGCCGGAGGCCGCTATGAGAGCGGCGGAGAAGTCGAGGTCGTAGCCCTTTTTCTTGAGTTGAGGCAGGAGAGCCGAGCCGACGGCGGCCGTGGTCGCGGCCCCGCTGCCGGATATGGCGGCTATGAACATCGAGGCCACGATGGAGACGATGGATAGCCCGCCCCTGATACGCCCAAGCGTGGCCTCGGCGAACGCTACGATACGGTCGGATATTCCCCCCTGCGCCAGAATGTCCCCGGCGAGCACGAAGAATGGCACCGCCACGAGCGAGAAGGAACTGACGCCTGAGAAGAGCGTCTGAGGCATGGCCTCGAGCGGCATATCGGACAGCACATGGACTATCAGGGCCGAGAAGCCGATGGAAAGAGCTATCGGAACCCCGAACACGAGCAGCAGCAGAAACGATACTATCAGCGTCACGCCCATTTACGCGTTCCCCTCTCCGCTTCGAAACAGCTTCTCGATATGGCTCAGCAGATGCAGAATGACTATCGCGCCGGTAATCGGGAAGACCGCGTACATGTAGCTCATGGATATGGGTATAGACGACGCGAGCTGCGCGCTCTGGTTTATGCAAAGCACGGCCCCGTACCAGGCCAGCGCGCCAAAGAAGGCGACGCCGACCAGATCTATGGCGGCAAGCGTCACCTTTTTAATGGCTTTCGGCAGCGCTTCGATGAGAAAGTTGACCGCTATGTTCGCTCCTCGCTTGAACGCGACGGTGGAGCCGAGGAACGACGCGAACACGAGGAGGAAGCATGCTACCTCCTCCGACCAGGTAAGCGCCTTGAACCAAAGCCTGCACACGATTTGCAGAATAGTGATAAGCGTCATAAGGGTAAGGGTGATGAAGAGCCCGGCCTCGCACAGGTAATTTACGCGGTCGCTTAGGGCTCCCAGAAGGGAGCCCCCGGCTGCGTTGTTATCGTGACTCATTTCAGCTTTACTTCGTGTCCAGAATGGCTTGGATAATTTCTTTTCCGTACTGAACCTCATACTTGTCATATACGCTCTTTACCGCGTCACGGAAGAGCGCTATGTCCGGCTCCGTCACCTGCATACCCTTGTCCTTCAGCGACTGGAGCCACGCGGCCTCGCTCTCGTTGTCGACGTCGCGGTTGTACTTCGCCGCCGCGTCCGCGCTCTCCTGCACGACCTTCTGCTGGTCGGGCGTGAGCTTGTTCCACGTCCTGAGACTCATCATTATGACGTTGGGGGCGTAGGCGTGGCGGGTTATCGAGAGGTATTTGTTGGATTCGTTGATGTTGTAGGCCGCGATGACGTTCAGGGGGTTCTCCTGTCCGTCTATCGTTCCCTGCTGAAGCGCCGTCAAGGCCTCGGTCCAGGCCATCGGCACCGCGTTGGCTCCGAGGGCCGTGAAAGAGTCGATGTAGATGGGGTTCTGCATGACGCGTATTTTGAGGTCTTTCATGTCGTCCGGCTTTGCGACGGGACGCTTGCTGTTCGTCAGGTTTCTGAAACCGCGCTCGCCGTAGGCGAGGGTCTTCCAGCCCTGTCCCTCCATGTCCTTCTTGAACTTGTCGCCTATCGGGCCGTCGAGCACCTTGTACGCCTGTTCAGGATTGGAGAAGAGGAACGGCAGGTCGAGAACGCCGAAGCCGGGAAGGAAGTTTATTATTGGCCCTCCGGTGATGATGCCCATGTCCACAGTGCCCATTTTGAGGCTTTCCAGCAGGTTGCGCTCGTCCCCGAGCTTGGCGTTCGGGAATATCGTCACAGTCACCGCGCCGCTTGTTCCGGCCTCGACGAGCTCCTTGAACTTCAGCGACGCCTTGTGAAACACGTCTTCCTCGTTGATAGCGTGCCCGAGTTTTAGATTGACGGCGGCAAACCCCTCGCTTGCCATTAAACACAGCGCAACTGCCAAAGCAAAAACAACTGAGCGTTTTCTCATAGTACAGCGCCTCCACGGATTGTCTCGACGCGGCTGGAAGGCTCGCGACGGATTTTTTGAATTAACGTAATTATGTCAGATAAGAGCGAAAAAATCGAGCGGATTTTCTTGCTTCTTTCGGCTTGATATTCTAAACTAAATTAAAATATTCGGGCATTTTCGAATATGTTTTCAGAAAACTATTATCTAAGGGGAGGGCTTTTTGAATGAAGAAGTGTGCGAAGTTGTTTGCTGTTATTTTCGTTTTGGCTTTGATCGTTGGCGGCGGGACGGCTCAGGCGAAGTACCCGGAGCAGCCGATAACTCTCATTTGCCCGTGGGCGGCCGGCGGCGGCACGGACGCGGTGGCTCGCATCGTGGCTACGCTGATGCAGAAGGACTTGGGCGTGCCTGTCAACGTAACGAACCGCACGGGCGGCAACGGCGTGGTGGGACATCAGGCCATTCTCTCGGCCAAGCCTGACGGCTACACCATCGGCCTTGGCACAGCTGAGCTTGGAATGCTGCACTGGACGGGACTCACCAAGTTCACGGCCGCTGACTTCAATCCCATAGGCTGCGTCAACATGGACGCGGCGGCCATCACCGTTCCGGCTAATGGCTGGAAGGATTACGCCGCTCTTATGAATGACGTCAAGGCCGGGAAGGGCAAACTCACGGCTTCCGGCACGGCGGTGGGCGGTATATGGCACCTCGCTATGGAAGCGTGGATCGTTGGGGCGGGCCTTCCGATCGGCCAGGTTCGCTGGATACCCACCGAGGGCGCAAACCCGGCCCAGCAGGAACTTCTGGCGGGCGGCGTGGATATGGTGACTTGTTCTTTGCCGGAGGTTATAGCCCTTGTCGACGCCGGAAAAGAGAAAATCTTAGCCTACATGGGAGACGAGCGCACGCCTAAGTACCCCGATGTCCCGACGCTCAAAGAATTAGGCGTACCCGTGACGGTCGGAACGTGGCGCGGAGTCGTCGCCCCCAAGGGCATACCTACCGAGATAACCGACATCCTCGAGGCTTCGCTGAAAAAGGCCATCGACAGCAAGGAGTTCATCGAGTTTATGGCGAGCAAAAACTACGGCGTAAAATATATGCCTTCGAAGGAATGGGGCGAGTTCATGATAGCGGCCGATGAGCAGTTCGGATCGGTCATGAAGGCGGCAGGATTGGCAAAATAGGCGTATTCATGCGATTCAATAACATCGTCATAGGCATAGCCGCCATACTCAGCGGCTCTTTCATATTTGTCTACTCACAGTCCTTCCCCAGCTTGGGCGATGGGCGTCCCGGGGCTTCGCTGTTTCCAATGGTTCTGAGCGTCCTGCTCGTCATCGTGGGGCTTGTTCAAATCCCAAGCGGCGTAAAGAACGTAAAGAACAAAGAGCCGCTCTTCACGAGACTGCCGGAGTTTGACCTGCAAGGTTTTTGCAACTTCTTGGTCGTCGTTATGTGCGTGATGTTTTATATTTACGCGTCCGATTCCCTCGGGTTCCTCATTACGTCGTTTTTGGTGGTGTTTATAATGACCTTGACGCTGCGCGCGCGCGTAACGGTGAGCATAGCGGTGGCTGTCGGCGCGACGCTTTGCATTTATCTCATGTTCGGCAAAATGCTGATGGTGCCGCTTCCCGTCGGGTTGCTTTCCTTCTAAGGGGCAGCGGGTATGGTGACATTTGAAAACCTGGCCAATGCCGCAGGGCTTCTATGGGATGTAAACGTTATTATAGTCATAGTTTTGGCCTCTATGTACGGCCTCTTTGTGGGGGCGATGCCCGGCCTCACGGCGTCTATGGCGACGGCGCTTCTGGTGCCCGTCACGTTTTTCATGGAGCCGGTTCCGGCGCTGGCCGCTATGGTGGCTATGGAGGCTATGGCTATTTTCGCGGGCGACATCCCGGCTACGCTGATTCGCATACCCGGCACCCCCTCGTCCGCAGCGTATGTCGAGGACAGTTACGCGCTTACAAAACAGGGGCAGGCCTCCCGCGTCATGGGCGTACAGCTCGTCGTATCCGTCATAGGCGGCTTCATCGGGACGATAATCCTGATCTTCCTGGCTCCCGTCTTGGCGGAAGTCGCGCTGAATTTCTCCACTTACGAGTATTTCTGGCTTGCGTGCTTTGGCCTCTCTTGCGCCGTGATGGTGTCGGGGGGGAGCACGAGCAAAGCCCTTTTGTCGCTTTTGACCGGCCTCCTGTTCAACTGCGTAGGCATCGACATAGCCGTGGGCTTTCCGCGCTTCACGTTCGACAACCCCAACCTATTTGACGGGTTTTCTTTTATCCCCGTAATGATAGGCATGTTCGGCGTCGCCGAGATTTTGCGTAACGTGCTCGTCAAAGAGTCGCGCATAGCGCCTTTTGTCACGCAGACGGGCAACATTTTCAAGGGCGTGTGGGGGCCTATCAAGGAAAGCTGGTGGCCGATGCTGCATTCCGGCGTTGTCGGAACCGCCGTCGGCATCCTGCCGGGCGCGGGCGCTGATATAGCCGCGTGGGTTACGTACGGCATCACAAAGCGATTCTCGAAAACGCCCGAAAAATTCGGACACGGTACGTATGAGGGCCTCGTAGCCGCGAGCACGGCCAACAACTCCGCCCTCGCCGGGGCGTGGGTTCCGGCGCTCGTGTTCGGCATACCGGGCGACTCCATCACGGCCATAATCATAGGCGTGCTGTACATGAAGAACATCCAGCCCGGCCCGAATATCTTCACGCGCAGTCCCGAGATAATTTTGGCGGTCTACGGCACGTTTATAATGGCCAATATTCTGCTTATCCCGTTCGGTTGGCTTGCCATTAAACTGGCGTCTAAAGTTTTGAAAGTGCCGCGAAACTTGCTCTATCCCGTCATATTGATGTTCTGCATAGTTGGGGCTTTCGCCATCAACAACTCCGTTTTCGACATAGGAACCATGCTGGCGTTCGGCGTCGCGGCTTACTTTATGGAGTGCAACAGCATTCCCGTCGCGCCGGCGATTCTGGGGCTCGTCCTGGGCGACCTGTTAGAGCGGTCGTTCATGGTGTCCATGATGAAGTCGGAGTGGAGTTTGACGCCGTTTTTCGAGCGTCCCATATCCGCGACGCTCGGCGCGATTGTCATCCTGATATGGATAATGCCCGTACTCTTTCCCTACATCAAGCGCAAGATGGCAAAAGGGGCTTGAGACTTGAAAAATCCGGCGTCCCCGAAAAAACGGGGCGCCGGATTTTTGTATTTGGCGTTATATTGTCAGTCTGCGTTTTGGAACATGCGCGCGCGGGAGCACAACCTCAAGAACGTGGACGTAGACATTCCTCGGGGGAAACTCGTGGTCATCACGGGGCTTTGTTCGGGCAAATTTTCGCTGGCTTATTTGATTATCTCCCAATAACCCGACCTATCAGACCCAACACGGCGAATCACGCCACCTAAGCGAAGATTCTTGATTTCCCGCGCGACTGTGCGTACAGATAATCCTGTAGCGATAGACAGTCTTTTTTGTGTGATTTCAGGCTCGGCGACAATGGCGTTTAAAATTTTGCTGACGCTGTCTTCTATGCCATTATCTATGCCAACTATGCCATTATCTATGCCAACATCATCGCCATTTGGCGCAGATAATGCGCCATAATTCAAATTTGGGAGCGTCACGATAAAAGACTGCTCAGTGGATCGGAATGACGGCACGGCGTTGCTGGGATAGCCGTCTATAATTTTCCGAAGTCCGCTCCCGCGACGTTCCATAAGTTTTAGGCGACTGAAAATATCGCATATAACAGGATTTCTGCGGATTGAGAAAACGTCATCGATGTTCAAGTCCTGAATACGCTTGCCGTCAGGCATTCCACCCGGCGAAACAATCTCAAGGCGGTCGTCGTACATATCGACATGGATTTCACTGCCCTGAATCATATAATCGCGATGGACAAAAGCATTAACAAGCGCCTCGTGGACAGCTTCGGACGGATAGCCGGGCATCTCTATTCTGCCGTTACCGGTCTTTTTCCATTTGACCGAGGAATTGTGCCTAACGAACTTCAGCGAATCCGCAAGCAACGAAATAGCATTGCTCTGGAACTCGTCGTTGTCGAGCGCGTCAACATATAGGCCACCCTTTTTCAGCCCGTTCCAACGGGTGCAAAACACCCTTGACTGATAAACAGGGCATTGGTCGGCGAAGAGCGCGCCAACAAAAGTTAGCGTTTCGTCTCCTGACAGCATACCGAACGACTTGTAATCCTTCGGTCTCTCGACAGCGATGCCTGTCTTTTGCTTGTATGTAGCCTCGAAAAGCGTATAGCTATAATCCTGAAATTTATAATTCGTCGCAAGTACGTCAGCCGTCTGGTGGCGGCCTTTGAGAATAAGTTCGTTGATTATCGAGGCTGGGGCGGACGCGGATTCATTACCAATTCGATAGTAAACTATCTTGTTGCCGTCTCCTGTGTAGTAGTATGGCGTGTTCGCTCCGCCCTCAATCTGCATACGCAAGATGTCTTTGTCGTTCTCTCTAAACGATTCGAGGACAATATTGACGGCGGGTTCGATACGTGCCTTGACAAGCTCGCTGATTTGCTCGGCGGTTTTTTGTGCGTTAGGCAAGCCAACAGCCACACCTTCATCGGAGACACCGAAGTATATACTGCCGCCCACGCCGTTCGCGAACGCGCTGACAGTTTTGAGCCAACTCTTGGGGTGTTTTACTTCCAATTCGGACTTGAATTCATATTCGGTTGCTTCGGCTATGAGAAGCTGATTAAGTGTTGGCATTGGTTTTCACCTCTTTTGTTGGATTCGGCTATAAAATTTCGTTTTAATTTGTAACGCTATTCTACAAATATACAACATTTTTTTCGAATTTTATTTTCCCCTGATCCAAAATCAATATCAAAATCAATATCAATAGCCTTGACAAGTGAACCGGTTACTTCTTTCGCAAGTTCGCGCTCATATAAAATCGATATGGCGCTCACCCCGCAAAATTAAAATTCCAGAATCTTTATTTTTATTATTATATCCGTCACATCCTGTTATTATAAAGAAGTTGCCTTTCATCTTGCGCTAAATTTTGACGGGAGCTTTTATTTTGACGGAAATTATAGAAACTATAAATGAAAATCGCGGTTTTATAAAAATCAGGGGCGCGCGGGAGCACAACCTCAAGAACGTGGATGTGGATATTCCTCGGGGGAAACTCGTGGTCATCACGGGGCCTTCGGGCTCGGGCAAATCGTCTTTGGCTTTCGACACGCTCTACGCGGAGGGACAGAGGCGCTATGTGGAGTCTTTGTCGGTCTACGCGCGGCAGTTTCTCGGCGTGCAAAAAAAACCCGACGTGGACGACATATCGGGGTTGTCGCCCGCCATATCCATTGAACAGAAGGGGTCGGGGCACAATCCGCGCTCTATCGTCGGGACGGTCACTGAGATTTACGATTATCTGCGCCTGCTCTACGGGCGCGTCGGCGTCCCCTATTGCCCGAATTGCGGCAAGCCGGTCGTCAGGCACTCCATAGACGAAATAGTGAACATAATCTTCGCCAACTACGCCGAAAAGCGCGTCGAGATAATGTCGCCCATAGCTAAGGGCAAAAAGGGAGAGTTCAAAAACCTCTTCGCCCAGACGCGTGAAAAGGGATACTCGCGCGTCCGCGTGGACGGCGCGGTGCTGTGGCTTGAGGAGGATATAGAGCTTGACAAAAAAAAGCGGCACAATATCGAGGTGGTCATAGACCGTCTGAAGGTCGCCGAGGACAGGCGAAGCCGCGTCACGGAGTCCGTGGAGGCGTCCTTGGCCTTGTCCGGCGGTTACGTCCTCATCGCGCCCGAAAACGAGGAAGAGCGCGTGTTGACTGAAAAATACGCCTGCCCGGACTGCGACATAACTATGCCCGAGATAGAGCCGAGGCTTTTCTCGTTCAACAACCCGGCCGGAGCCTGTCCCGACTGCGCGGGGCTTGGCAGTCACGAGCATTTTTCCGAGGAGCTGGCCGTTGACCCCGACAGGACGCTGGCCGACGGAGCGTTGTTGCCCTGGAAGACAAAGCCTTATTATGTACGCAAAATAGAGATGTTCGCCGAAAAATATAAATGGAACCTCTCCCCAAAGTACGGAAATTTGCCGCAGAAAATCAAGGATTTTATACTTTTTGGCACGGAAGACCGCATCCCTATGATGTTTACCGAAAACGGCAACTCTCACCCGTACATGGGGCGTTACGAGGGTTTGCTGAATTGGCTGAGCGACCGCTGGAACGAGACGGAGTCCGAGAACGTGAGTGAGGAGCTGTCGCGCTACCGCGTGGAGGATATATGCGAGTCCTGCGGAGGTCTGCGCCTCCGCCCGGAGGCTTTGACGATTAAGGTCGGCGGCTACGGAATCGGAGACATTATGAATATGCCAGTAGACGAGCTTGCGGGCGTCGTAAAAGATTTAGAGCTCGACTCGGAGGCGAGCGGCGACGGAAGCGCAAGGGGCAGGGGGCACGGCTCGGTGGTCGGACAGGTGGCGCTTGAGATAGGCAAGAGGCTTGATTTTTTGGTAGACGTGGGGGTCGGCTATCTTTCGCTCTCGCGCCGCGCCGACACCCTTTCGGGAGGGGAGAGCCAAAGAATACGCTTGGCCACACAGATAGGCTCGAAGCTCAGCGGCGTGCTTTACGTACTGGACGAGCCGACTATAGGCCTGCACTCGCGCGATACGGAACGCCTCATGAATACGCTCTTAGCCATCAGAGACCTCGGAAACACCGTCGTGGTGGTCGAGCACGACCGCGACACGATGAAGGCCGCCGACTCCCTCATAGAAATAGGCCCCGCAGCCGGGGAGAGGGGCGGCGAGGTGACGTTCAGCGGGACTTACGAAGACGTGCTCTTGACAAACGGCCTGACCGGGCCGTACCTCAGAGGAGAGGCCACGGGAATAACGCCGGCCGGCACGAGATACGCCGGTAAAAAAGCCACCCGCCGCGAGCCTAAGGGCTTTTTCACCGTAAAGGAAGCGGAGCATCACAACCTCAAAAAAATAAATGTGGTTCTTCCCAAGGGCGTCTTCACCTGCATAACGGGCGTGTCGGGCTCGGGCAAGAGCAGCTTTGTCTACGACGTGCTTTATAAGGGCATGAGGCGTCTGATGGACAATGATTTTAGAGAGAGGCCCGGCAAGCACAAGGAGATAAGGGATTGGGGGAGCTTCGATAACATCGTTCTGGTCGACCAAAGCCCAATAGCGCGGACTCCGCGCTCCAACCCCGCCACGTACACGGGGCTTTTCTCGTACCTGCGCGAGTTCTACGCGGAGATGCCCGAGGCCAAGATTCGCGGCTACGCGCCGGGGCGGTTCAGCTTCAACGTCAAAGGCGGGCGCTGCGAGGCCTGCGGCGGCGCGGGATCCGTGAGGGTGTCCATGCTGTTTTTGCCGGACGTCTACGTGGACTGCGAGGTCTGCGGCGGAACGCGATACAACAGCGAGACTTTGTCTGTGAAGTTCAAGGGCAAATCTATTGCCGACGTGTTGGCCATGACCGTCGACGAGGCGTTAGAGTTCTTCGCGGACATCCCGAGAATCGCGTCGAGACTGCGCCTGATTCAGGACGCTGGCCTCGGATACATTCGCCTCGGGCAGTCGGCGCTTACGCTCTCCGGGGGCGAGGCTCAGAGGGTGAAGCTCGCGAAGGAGCTCGCGAAGCGCTTCGGAGGGCATACCTTGTACCTTTTAGACGAGCCGACCACGGGGCTTTTCTACACCGACGTGCGAAAGCTCTTGGAGATAATTCATCGCATAGTGAACCAGAACAACACAGTAATTTTTATAGAACACAACTTAGACGTACTCATGTCCGCCGACTATATCATAGACTTGGGGCCGGAGGGCGGGGATGGTGGGGGGAAAATCGTGGCCGTGGGTACGCCCGAAGAAGTAGCCGCCTCGAAAAAGGGTTATACTTCAAAGTATCTGAGGGAATACATGAAAGAATTGAAGAATATAAAGGGGATATATCGATGAAAAGCAATAACGCCCGAAAGGGACATACAGGCGGAGCGCGCGCCGATGACAGGGCGCCGGGTTCGAGGCCGTTCGCTAAAAAAGTTGCGTCCGGCCCTAAGCCGTACATAAAGCCCTGGCTCAAAGACCGCGAGCCGCGCGTGGCTCGCGAAATACCCGACGACGTATGCTGGGGGCGTCAGCCCGTTCTTGACATAGTGAAGACCGCGCCGGGGCGTTGCACGAAGATAATCATAGCCAACAACGTACGGCCTCCGTTTCTTGACGAGCTTACGGACGCCGCCCGGGCGGGGAAAATTGTCTACCAAATGACCGCGCCCGAGGCTTTGGACTCTCTCTGCGGAGGCGCGCATCATCAGGGCGTGGCATGTCGCATAACAGAAGTCAAGCTGCTCGAGCTTGAGCCTTTTTTGAAGGAATCGCAAAAAGACGCTCCGGATAAACCCGCGCTGATTGTAGTGCTCGACCATATCGAAGACCCGCAGAACCTCGGCGCGATAGTGCGTTCGGCTGAGGCGGCCGGCGCGGCGGCGGTCGTCAGTTCGCGGCGTCGTTCCGCCCTGCCCGGCGGCACGGTGGTGAAGACCAGCGCGGGCGCGGCTATGCGCGTCCCCATGATCTCGGTAGTCAACATCGCGCGTAGCATAGAGCTGCTCAAGGAGGCAGGATTTTGGGCCGTCGGTCTCGAGAACGGATCCGAAGTATCGCTCTGGGACGATAAAATGCCGCCCCGGACGGCTCTTGTCATAGGTTCGGAAGGGGAGGGTCTGTCGCGCCTCGTGAGCGAGACATGCGACCAGCTTTTGCGTATCCCGATTCGAGGCGCGGTAGGCTCTTTGAACGCCTCCGCCGCAGCGGCGCTCGGGATGTTCGAGTGGAGGCGCAAGCAAGTCTGATGAAAACCTTTTCTAAATCGTATACTATTTCACAGTATTAATACCAAGTTTGATTTTGACACGCACACCCGCTATCGCTGGAGTATGAATTTTAAGGCGGAGCGCGCAGCCGTTTTAGGCCGGAGCTGGCTGATTTTTTATGCTACCGACTATCATGGAAACGGAAAACATGTCCTTGCCTTTTGGAACCGCGAAATCGTTTAGCATAGAGAAGGGGGAGGGCGCCTATGGGATCTGAACTGAATGGCCTGCTTAAAGAAGCGATATGGATAACGACAAGTCTTTTCAATCGTGGTAAGGTCAGCGGCGCGACGGCGAATCTGAGTTTTATCTGTGGAGACGAAATTTATATCACCGCGACGGGCAGTTGCTTCGGCTCTTTGCGTGAGGAGGACTTCGCCAGAGTCGGGAGGGACGGGGCTCTTCTCGGCGGCCCCAAACCGAGCCGTGAATCGCCGCTCCATCTTTCGCTGTACCGCCGGCACCCTGAAGCCAAAGCGGTTTTGCACACCCACAGCCCGTGGACGACCACGTGGTCATGCTTAGAGCATCCCGACCCTTGCGACGTCATGCCGGATTACACACCCTATCTGCGTAGCCGCGTTGGACGTGTAGCCTTAGTGCCCTACGCGCCTCCCGGCTCACCCGAGCTTTTCGGCCTGCTGGACAGCCATTTGGAGCCAAACGTCACCTGCTATCTTCTCTCCAATCACGGCCCTATCGCCGCTGGACCGAGCCTGTCGGAGGTCTTCTATGACATAGAAGAGTTGGAGGACAGCGCCAGAATCGCCTGCTTCCTTCCCCTGCTTGCCGACGTCCGAAAGAGCAGACTCATTTAGAACGCCAAAAAACACAAAGCTCCGGGGGCAACCACGAAATCCGCCCCCGGAGCTTTATTTTTAGCGCAAGAATTTACTTTATAACGCCATCGCCGCCGACGCTATATCTACACCCGCCTTGCGTAGGGCCTCTGACAGCGCCCAGCGCAGACTGCGGACGCCTTCGGGCGGCACGGGGCCGGTTCGGACGTTCAGTTTCGCGTTTCCGAAAATGCTCGTGTACGTTCCTTCGCGCTCCGCCCAGACGGTTATGGGCAGGCACAAATCCCAATCGCCCTCGTGGATGTTGGAGGACAGCAGGACTTTCTTCGCGCCCTTAGTCTCTCCCCCCGCCCCGATGCCGAAATTGTTGGGGTGACAGTCCAAGAAGAGTATAGAATCGAAATCTCCGTTCTTCGCCGCGTCAATGGCGTTTTCCATAGTGGAGATGGGAAGGCCGGATTCAAGGAAGCCGCGTGTATTTCCGCCGTGAGAAGAAAGCCCTCGGAGGTTTTTGTCAAAGGCCGCCAGGTTGGCGCCCGCGTCTATTGCCTTGGCTAATTTGGTCATCTTCTGAACCAATTCCGCAACGTCGGGTTTTGCCTTGCCTTTAGGGGTGTCGGTTTCAAAGGAGGCCAAAAGAGCCTTCACGTCATCGACGTCCGAAGAGAACCCGAAGCCTTTAACGACCACGCGGGTGTCTTTATTAAGAGCGGTTACGGCCTTTATGGCGGCTATTTCCTGATCCGTAACGCAATAGCCCACGAAAATGAGGTTCTTGCCGCGGATAATCTCGGAGAGCTTGTCGGTTCCTTCGCTCCAGTCAATATCCTTTCCGTGAGCGGATGGTTTAGTCAGACGGGCCGCGCTCACGCTCTTGAAGCGGTAGCGTCCGCTCAGACACGTAAGCCCGCGGTTTGGCGTATCGGGGGCGTCTAAATCTGACGTTATGCGCGTTATGCGGCTTCTGTCGCCGTCCAAGTTCAGGACGAGCTCACAGCCGAGCGGGCAATGCGGGCAGGTGGTCTTGACCTCCGTCAAACGCCCCTGATGCGGCAGGCGTTCCACGCGGCGCTCCATGAGCGCCCCCGTAGGACAAACCTGAACGCACAGTCCGCAGAACGTGCAGTCGGAGCGCTTCATATCTTTATAGAACGGAGCCGCTATGACGGACTCGAACCCGCGCTTGGCGAAGTCTATGGCGTGTACGCCCGCTACTTCGTCGCAGACTCTGACGCAACGTCCGCAGAGAATGCACTTATCCATGTTGCGGACGTAGAATTGATTCACTATTTCCTGCTTTGATATATGTTCTCCGGCCACAGTCTCGGGGTGAACCTCGAGGTCTATGGCGAACTCGCGAAGGCGGCACTCGTGTACGTCCGGGCAGCCGCACTCCATGCAACGCTTAGCCTCGCTCAGAGCCTGAGCCTCGTCGAGGCCGTAGTTATACTCCACATTCGGACTCTCGAGACGTGTTTGCGCGTCGTCTTCTCTCGGGTGGACGCGCTCCGCTTTTTCGATGTGCTCGAAGTCCTTCTCCGTAACGTTGGGGTTTGTGACGTCGTAGACGAAGGGTTTTTTGGGTGTCCCGAGGCGCAGATAATTGTCCACGGAAAGCGCGCAAAAGTGCCCGTTGCCTATAGCTTCGATAGCTATCTTGGCCCCCGTCTGCTGGTCTCCGCAGACGAACACGCCGGAGAGCGGCGTAGCGTAGTTCTCATCGACCCTCATACGCCTGCCGTCGTGCAGTTCGGAGGGCACGTCCTCAAATTTGACGCCCTGTCCTATCGCGGCGATTATCGTGTCGAGCTCAAGCGTAAATTCCTCACCGGTGGGGACGGGGCTACGACGACCGGACGCGTCCGCTTCGCCGAGCTTCATGCGCTCGCAGACTAAATTCAGACCCGAGCCGTTCTTTTCGATGAGTTTCGGCGCGGCCAAGTACACGAACTCCACGCCCTCCTCCATAGCCTCTCTGATTTCGACGTCCTCCGCCGGCATCTCCTCGCGTGTGCGGCGGTAGACGACGTAGACTTTCTCGGAACCCAAACGCCGCGCGCTACGACATGCGTCCATAGCGGTGTTGCCGCCGCCGACGACTGCCACGCGGTCGCCTATCTTAATTGGATTACGAGTGTTGACGGTGTAGAGGAAGTCTATGCCTCCCACCACGCCGGGCAATTCTTCGCCAGGGACGCGCATAGACGAGGATTTCCAGCAACCCATAGCCAATACAACCGCGTCGTGCTCGCTTCGCAATTGCCCGAGATGTATGTCGCGGCCAAGAGCCACGCCGGTCTCAAGATGTACGCCGTGGTCGAGAATCCATTGTGATTCAGCGTCCAGCACCGATGGAGGCAAGCGATAGTCGGGGATTCCGTACCTCATCATGCCGCCGAGATATTGTTCACGCTCGAATATAGTCACACTATAGCCAAGGAGGCGCGCGAAATACGCGCAGGAGAGTCCGGCTGGGCCCGCGCCTATGACGGCTATCTTCTTTTGGTTCTCTATTATTTTTGGTATATCGCCCAAAGACCCCTGCTTTATGCCCCAGTCGGCGACGAAGCGCTTTATCTCGCGTATCGAGACCGTTTCGTCGACGAGGTTACGGCGGCATTTCTCCTGGCACGGGGCTGGGCAGACCCGACCTATGGATGCGGGGAGGGTTATGTGGTCGTGAAGCTCGTCAAGCGCCTCGCGGAACTTCCCCTGCGCCGTGAGGTTGATGTAGGACTGCACCTTGCCCTGAGCGGGGCATATCAGATTGCAGGGCGGGCGGCAGTCCCCGACGTGGTCGGAGAGCATGAGTTCGAGCGCCAAACGACGGGCCGCCATGACGCGCTCCGTGTTTGTTCGGATGACCATGCCGGGGGCTATGGCGTTTGTGCAGGCCCTCATAAGAGCGCGCGCGCCCTCTATCTCGACAAGACATACGGAGCAACCGCCGTGGACGGAGAGATGTGGGTCATAGCAAAGCGCGGGGATTTTGATACCCGCCTCTTTCGCAAGCTCAAGCACCTTCTGCCCGGGGTAGCCGTACGCGTCCTGTCCGTCAATCATAACTTTAATCGTTCTGGAATCGGTTCTATTTGTAGTCATGTTCATCACCCTCTTACTCGACCGAAATACAGGAGACTGGGCAGTTCTTTTTGCAGAGGCCGCAGCGGACGCAAAGAACCGAATCAATGCTGTGAGGCTGTTTCAGCTCGCCCGCTATGGCGTTCACGGGGCAGGCCTTCGCGCACTTCGTGCAGCCTATGCAGCGAGATTTATCTATGGAATAAGTAATAAGGTCTCCACAGACCTTGGCGGGGCATTTTTTATCCGCTATGTGGGCGAGATACTCGTCCTTGAAATATTGGAGCGTCGTCTGAACGGGGTTGGGCGCGGTCTGGCCGAGTCCGCAGAGTGAGCCGTCCTTTATCTGCGCGGCTAAGTTCTGGAGCTTGTCTATATCCTCCATAACGCCCTTGCCCTTCGTTATCCTCTCCAAAATCTCAAGCATTCTCTTCGTGCCTATGCGGCAGAAGGGACATTTGCCGCAGGACTCTTTTTGCACAAAAGCCAAAAAGAAACGCGCCACGTCCACGACGCAGGTATCCTCGTCCATGACTACCATGCCGCCCGAGCCCATAATCGCGCCTGTGGCGTTGATGGACTCGTAGTCAACGGGCGTGTCCAAAAGGTTCTCTGGCACGCAACCGCCGGAGGGGCCTCCGAGCTGAACGGCCTTGAATTTTCGGTCGTTTTCAATGCCCCCCGCTAC
>BNVG01000031.1 GCA_025997935.1 Synergistales bacterium
ATATACGCCACGGCGTTGCTCATCCCGGCGTTGTTCGACCCCGCCACCCTGAAAGCCTTGGCCAGAAGCGCGCATGACGACCATTCACTCTTAGGGTCGGTCGTAAACTCTATCGAGGAAGCCGGAATATCAGTCATTCCATATTATCAGATTCTGCCGGAGTTCTTAGCGAGCGAGGGACGCATGACAGGAAGAGAGCCAAGCGTTAAAGAGAAATACGATATAGAGTGCGGAGAAGCGACGCTTCGCGTGACGCTTCCGCTCTCGTTTGGTCAGTCCGTGGTCGTGGCGGACGGCGCGGTTGTGGCCGTCGAGGCGATAGAGGGAACCGACGCCATGATAGAGCGCGCGGGGGCTTTAGTCAAAAAAGGCGTCCTCATAAAGATGATGCGAACAGACCAGGACGCGCGTTACGATATACCGACAGTCGGCCCAATCACGATGACGCGCATGGCCTCCGCAGGGCTTACGTGTTTGGCCGTCGAGTCTAAGCGCACTCTTATTTTGGAGCCTCAGGAGACGTTTTCTCTGGCCGATAAGCATAACATCGCCATTTGGGGGCTGCCATGTCGGTCTTTGTGAGTTGCGGCGAGGTCAGCGGGGACATCTACGCCGCCGACCTCATAACGGAACTGCTCAGGGCGCGGCCTCACTTTGAGGGTGAGATCTGGGGCATGATGGGGCCGCTTGGGGAGCGCGCCGGGGGAACGGCCGTTTGGAGCTACGAAGAGCTCAAGATAATGGGCTTTGTCGAAGCGCTTCCGGCTCTTCCGCGCGTTATGCGGTTGCGAAGGGCTATGATAAAAGAAATCCTACAAAAATTGCCCGACGCTGTAGTGGTTATAGACAGCCCGGACTTTCATATTTTATTGGCTCGTAGCCTGCGGAGCGCGGGGTACAAGGGGCTTGTGGTCTTCTTGGTGACGCCGACGGTCTGGGCTTGGCGGGAGGGGCGCGTAAAATGGCTACGCAAAATTTTCGACCTCTGCCTACCCCTTTTCTCGTTCGAGCATGATTTTCTGAGCGAGCGCGGGGTGCGCTCCCGCTGGGTGTCTCATCCGCTCGTGGACGCGTTCACCGACTACAAGCCGCCGGATGAGTTAGCGGCGCGATACAGAGGTGAACGAGTCGTGGCGCTGATGCCGGGCAGCAGAAACTACGGCGTCAAAAACCATACAGACCAGCTCATCTCGGCGG
This sequence comes from Synergistales bacterium, assembly GCA_025997935.1. Classification (GTDB taxonomy): domain Bacteria; phylum Synergistota; class Synergistia; order Synergistales; family Aminobacteriaceae; genus BNVG01. The sequence continues at coordinate 1,198 of BNVG01000031.1, forward strand.
CAAAGTTGCTTATAGACGAAGACAGCGGCCTTCTTCCGGTTTTCTCCATATCGTCCGGTCTCTCCGTATCCCTTAAACGCGAACTCACAACACGCTTGTCGGGCTTCGAGACGTGGGACGGAGAAGGCCGCGATCTGATGGCCGTGTCGGAGGCCGTCGCGGGGGTAAGCGGAACCGTCTCGGTCGAGGCCATGTTGCTCAAGCGGTTTATGGTGGTTATTTACAACGTCAAAGGTCTGTCGCTCCTCATAGCGCGCGCGCTTATCCGTACGCCCTTCATTTCGATACCGAACCGCCTGACGGACGCGCCGATTTTTCCCGAGCTCATGAACAAATCTCCCGAGCGCGTCGTGGAGGAGCTTCACGCCTACCTTGACGACGACGCGATAAGAGCCGAAAAAAACGCGCGCATGGATATGGCGAAGCGCGCGATGGGGCCGGGCGGAGCGGCGAAGTTCTGGATAAAAGAGATTTTGGAGGCCGGAGGGTTATGAGGGTTTCGATTTTGAGCAACGGGCCCGGCGAGCTTTGGGGGTGGGTGAGGCCGGTCGCGGCGGAACTCAGGCGGCGGGAGCATTCGGTTTCGCTTTGGCTACTTCCGTGCCAGTACGCGTCGGGGCACGAGAGGCGCGTAGCTTCGGAGTTCGGGGTCGACAAACTCGACGGGCCGGACAGCGCGGGAGCGACCTGGCGCGCCATGAAATGGGAGAAAACCGACTGCGTCGCACAGCTCGGCGGAGACCTGATGTTCGGACGTCACTTGGCGGACGTCGCCAAAGCGCCGCTTTTCTGTTACGCGTACGGATACAAAAAAGGTATGAAACACGCGCGGGTCTTCACGGCTGTAAATTCTATGGCTTGCGATATAAACGCGCGCGCTTCGCATAGCGCGCGCGTCATCGGAGACTTGGTAAAAGACTCTTTGTCCATGGAAATAGAGACCTTCAGATGGGAGGGAGAGAATCGTCTGCTTTTGCTCCCGGGCAGCCGCGCCGCTATCAGAAGCGCCGTGCTGCCCTGGATGGCCGAAATAACGCGGCACTTGAAACGCGCGGTCGCCGCCGTTCAGATAAGAACTCTGTTTTCGCCATTTGTGCCGGACGGCGAGTTTGCGGAATGGCGCGACGCCGGTTTATCCCCCTTCCGAGCGCCGTCAGGTTGCGCTATGAAAGCCGCTGACTACGCCCTGACCCAACCCGGGACAAACACCCTCGAAATGATGCACTGTGGCCTTCCGGCTCTCGTGGCCGCGCCTCATGATTTTCTGAAAGTCGTTCCGGTGAGCGGCGTAGCCGGAATTTTAAGCGGCGTTCCGCTTTTGGGGCCGTATCTGAAAAAACGCGCTTTGCAAAGGGGACTCAGACGTTACGGCGGCTTTATGTCATGGCCTAACCGCTTGGCCGAGTCCCCCGTGATGGATGAAATCACGGGGGACGTCACGCCAAAAGACATAGCCCAAAAAATAGCTCAGGCCCTGAACGACCGTGAAAAACTAAAACGAACGCGAGAGACGCTCCTGTCCATTTCGAGGGAAGAGGACGAGGGGCGCGACAAAAGCGCCGCCGCGCTTTTTTGCGACGCCTTGGAAAGCGCCTGCGGCGGAGCCTGAGGGCAAGCGCGAAAGCAAAGTGGAGGTTTCTTGTTACATTAAATATATAAAATGCAAACTTTTTATCATTTTTACTATATAAAACGCGTATAATCTTGATAAAATAGATATATAATCTATAAATAAAATCACAGAGGAGCGCGTTTGACATGAAACGAAATTTAATCGAATATCTCATAGCGTGGAAGGAAAGACCCGATAAAAAGCCGCTCATCATCAAGGGCGTGCGTCAATGCGGCAAAACTTATCTGCTACGGGAGTTTGGCGAGCGGTATTACAACGATGTCGCCTACTTCAATTTCGAGGGCGCGGACGCGTTGCAATCACGGTTTGACGGAGACTTAGACGTGTCGCGCATTATCGCGGAGCTTGGGATATTGCGTAAAAAAGCGATTTTGCCGCGTGAAACGTTGGTTATATTTGACGAGATTCAGTTTTGCAACCGCGCCCTTGCCTCGCTCAAATATTTCTGTGAGAACGCGCCCGAGTATCACATCGTCTGCGCCGGATCGCTTTTGGGTATCGCGCTGTCAAAGCCGCTTTCTTTCCCGGTGGGCAAAGTAGAGTTTTTGACTCTGCGCCCAATGAGTTTTTATGAATTTTTGCTTGCCAACGGTGAGGAAATGCTCTGCGAATATCTGGAAAACCTGCCTCTCAGCGATAAAATATCGGACTTGTTTATGAATAAATTAGAAGGGTATTTAAGAACTTATTATATCGTCGGCGGTATGCCGGAAGCCGTAGCGACGTGGGTCGTCACAAAAGACGTTGAAAAATTGGAAGCGATTCAGCAAAAAATACTGGATAGTTATGAACTTGATTTCGCAAAACACGCGCCCATTAAGGATTTCCCGAAACTGACCGCCATTTGGCGTTCCATCCCCGAACAACTCGCGAAGGAAAACAGTAAATTTATATTCAGTCAGGTGAAAAAAGGGCTTAGGGCAAAGGATTTAGAAGACGCGTTAGAATGGCTTTTGAGCGCCGGGCTGGCGCGTAAAGTCGCAAAAATCGAGAAGCCGTTTATGCCGTTATCCGCGTATGCCGACCAAAGTTTTTTCAAGTTGTATATGGCTGACGTCGGACTGCTCCGTAAAATGTCGCGCCTACCGGCCACCGCGCTCTTGGGAAAAAGCGAGGTCTACAAAGAATTTAAGGGTGCGCTCACCGAAAACTACGTTCTGTGTGAGCTTGTGAATTTATATGGAGTGTCTCCGTTCTACTGGAAATCCATAAACACGGCGGAAGTAGATTTTATCATCCAAAACGAGATGGACATTGTGCCGATTGAGGTAAAATCGGAACGCAACGAACGCGCGCGGTCGCTTACCGAATACCGCAGAAAATATGAGCCGCGCGTATCTGTGATCACGTCAATGGCATATTTGGGCGGCCGCCACGTTCCGCTGTACATGCTGTGGAATTTGAAAAATATGATTCAACCCCCAAACTCCACCACCGTCACGCCGTATCCGCCCTCGCTTATGTCGCCCAAGTGATACTCCGACACGTATTTCAGACGGGCGCAAAGAGCGTGTACCTCGCGGCGCAGTATTCCCTCCCCGCGCCCGTGTATGACAAGGACGCTCGAATATCCGGCTCTGTAAGCCCTGTCGAGGTAGCTCATAACAAGGGGCACGGCCTCGTCGACGTTCATGCCGCGAACCATCACCGAGCTCGGCACGGACTCGGCTCTCTTGAGCGCGGACGTATCTGCGGGCGGGGTTGCTACCTTAGCTGTTTTTTTGGTCTCGACAAGCTGCGAAACGGGAACTTCCACGCGCATAGGCCCGGCTATGAGCATAGCCTTGCCGCTCTTTATGGATTCGATAACCCCGACTATGCCGCTACCGGCGACGCAAACCGTCACGCCGGCGCGAGGCTCGAAAGCCTCAGGCCTTGCGCTTTCGAGCTCACGCGCCACGCGCTTGGCCTGCCGCGCCTCGAGCCCTTTTATAATTTTTTGAATGTCTTTTTGCTTACCGCTCAATTCTTTATGCGCCGCCGATTTGGCGGCCTCCTCCATGCCTCTTATAAGTTCACGCGACGTTCCCTCGGCCTTAGACAGTAAATCCAGCGCCCGCTTGTCGGCCGCCTCCATTATTTTATCTTTTTGAAACTCTATCTCCGCAATTCTGTCCTCGTAATTTTTCCTGAGTCTGCCCACCTCGGCGCGCTCTTTGTCCATTTCGCGCTCCATTTTATCTATGACGGCGCGTCGTTCGTTCAACTCCCCCATCAGCTCCTCGACCGACGCCTCGCGCTCTTTGAGAGAGGCGAAAGCGCGTTTCAAGACGTTCTCAGGCATTCCCCACCTACGGGCGATAAGGAGCGCGTTGCTCTTGCCCGGCACACCCATAAGCAGGCGATATGTCGGCGCTAAATTTTCGGAGTCGAACTCCATGCTCGCGGTTTCAACCGAGTGCGTCATCAGGGCGTATTGTTTTATCGGGTTGTGGTGCGTGGAGGCAAGCGTCAGTGTATGGCGCTCGCGAAAGGTATCCAATATAGCCACGCCCAAAGCCGCGCCCTCGTGGGGGTCGGTCCCCGCGCCAAGCTCGTCCAGCAAAACAAGAGACTTGCTGGTCGCTGATTTCAGGATCTCCACGATATTTTTGAGGTGCGCGCTGAACGTCGACAGGTTCTGCTCTATGCTCTGCTCGTCTCCTATGTCGGCGTAGACCGCGTCTATATTCCCAATCAATGAGCCGTCGCGAGAAGGGATAGGCAAACCCGCCCAGGCAAGCGCCACACAAAGCCCCGCGGTTTTCAGCACGACTGTTTTTCCGCCGGTGTTGGGGCCGGTTATCACAAGAGTCGTGAAGTCAGCGCCGCCGCAGTGGACATCCACGGGAACCGCCGCGTCGCGCAACAGCGGATGTCTGCCCCCGACAATGCGAAACCGCGTGGCGCGGGACAGTTCCGGCAGAGTCCAGTGTTTTTTTCTCATGACCTCAAGAGACGCGAAAAGCAAGTCCATAGCGCCAAGCGCGCTCTCGGCGTCCATAATGGCGCGTTCCCGAGCCAAGACTTTGCGGGTAAGCCCCATCAAGATGAGGATCTCCTCGTCATGCTCGTCCTTCGTCAAAAGCATGAGGCGGTTGTTCACGGACGACAATATTCGCGGCTCCATGTAGACGGAGTTGCCGGACGTCGACCTGTCCACCAGAAGCCCGGGGAAACGGTTGACGTACTCCTGACGCACGAGCAACAGAAACCGCCCGTCTCGCCAGGCGAGGCTACGTTCCTGGAGCATATTCAAAATATTGGGGTCGTCCATAAGGCGAAGGGCGGTTTTGCGCCCGGTACGCTTTAGAGTCTCAAGTTCGTTCCTTATCTCCAAAAGGCGCGGCGACGCGTTGTCCGATAAGCGCCCGGCGTCCTCTAACACGGCCAGCTCGTCCAGCTCGGACGCAAAGTCGCGCACACGCCGCGCCAACGAGGCGAACGCGGGGTACTCCGCCTCGAAGTCTATGAGCGCGGTTTTGGTTTTCATGGCGAGGTCGAGGAGCGAGCGAATTTTCAGTAGCTCCTCACCCAAAAGAAGCCCGCTTCGTTTCGCCTGTGGGAACAGGCCGGTCACGGTCACGGCGCTGCCGTTCCACGGAAGCCACCTGTCGCCGTTTTTGTCGGAGCAGTCGCGCCAAGATGTGAGGAGCGCGCGACGGGCCTCGAGTTGTTCAAACGTATCGCAGGGCAGAAGCTCGGATAAAGTCTTTTCCCCAAGCTCCCCCCTAAGGCTTTCGGCAAATGGAAAAAGCGATTTCTCAAACTCTAAGAGGCGAAGCGTGGATTCCGATATAAACATGCTCAGTTATTGCTGTAGCGAAGGGTACGCATTCATCATTTCGGACAGGGAAGGCAAGGGCAAAGAAGGCAAGGAAATCTCTTCCATATCCGCGTTTTTTCTTTGCAGCTGGCTCAAGTCAATCCAGCCTTTTTCCGACAACAGGCGCAGTACCGGCGGCCACGCAACGGCGGCCCCCCTCATAACAACGCTGTCTTTCATCCAGCCACTCGGAATGACCGGAAAAATAGACGACACACCGTAAATGGCCACCAAGATAACAAACGCGCGCGCGGCTCCCGACACCGCGCCAAGAGCATGGTCAAGAAACGACAGGTTCGCCACGCGGACAACGCTGTGCAAAATTTTGGTTATTAGCGCAAAAACCATCGACACCACTATAAAGATAACGGCCGCACATGTCACCTCATAGACAGTCCTGTCCATAATGTCGTAGTACCGCATACAAAAATCGGTGAGGTCGCGCGCGTACCTCCAGCCGCAAAACGCGCTGACCAGAAGCCCCAGAAGCGACATTATCTCCCCCGTCAGGCCGCGCATCAGGCCTCTGAACATAAAGAAAGCCGTCACACAGGCGAAAGCGATGTCGAAAATATGGTAAAATTCCATGACTGAAACGGACGACGGTTTGTCGCCCCTACGCTTTCGGCTTCATCAGCGGGAAGAGTATGACGTCGCGAATAGAACGGGAGTTTGTCAGGAACATCACAAGCCTGTCTATGCCTATCCCCATGCCTCCCGTGGGCGGCAGTCCCGACTCTATGGCGTTTATAAAGTCCTCGTCGAAGTCGTGAGCCTCGTCGTCCCCGGCCTCTTTCTTGCGAAGCTGCTCCTCGAAGCGGCCTCTTTGGTCAATGGGGTCGTTAAGCTCGCTAAAGGCGTTGGCAAGCTCTTTACCACACATGAAAAGCTCAAAGCGGTGAGTGTAGTCGGGGTTTTCCGGGTCGCGCTTCGACAGGGGCGAGATTTCCGTCGGGTGCCCTATGACGAAAGTCGGGTTTATCAGCTTGTCCTCGCAGAAGGCCTCGAACATGAGGTTAAGCACGGCAAAACGACTCTCGCCGCCCTTCAGTTCTCCGCCTATACCCTTCTCGGCGGCGATTTTCCGCGCTTCCGGGTCGCTCGTCACGGCCTTGAAGTCCACACCTGTATATTCTTTTACTATGTCCAGCATGGTGACGCGGCGGAAGGGCTTCTCTAAGTCCAACTCCACGCCCTGCCATTCTATTTTGAGCGCGCCGATTGTGAGGGCGGCGTTTCGGATTAATTCCTCGGCTAAGTTCATCATGTCCTCGTAGTCGGCGTAAGACCAGTAGACCTCCATCATGGTGAACTCTGGGTTGTGCATGGTGTCGATGCCTTCGTTGCGGAACTGCTTACCGATTTCGTAGACTCGCCCCATCATGCCGACGACAAGGCGCTTCAGGTAAAGCTCAGGCGCTATGCGAAGGAACATATCAAGAGACAGCGCGTTGTGAAAGGTCTTGAACGGACGGGCGGCCGCGCCTCCGGCCAAGACGGAGAGAATGGGCGTCTCTACCTCGAGCGTTCCGTGGTCGTCGAGGGTTTTGCGGAAAGACGCGATTATCCTTGCGCGGTTACGGAAAGTATCTCTGACCTCCGGGTTCGCTATGAGGTCCGTGTAGCGTCGCCGGTAGCGCGCCTCGGTGTCGGTGAGTCCGTGCCACTTTTCGGGCAGGGGGCGAAGGGCTTTGCAGAGCAGTTTATACTCAGTTACCAGAATGGTGAGCTCGCCGCGCCGCGTCCGGCAGGGATGCCCTATAACGCCGACCCAATCGCCTGAGTCCACCCATTTTTTGAGGAACTCATAGCTCTTTTCCCCAAGCTCGTTAAACTGGCAATAGAGTTGTATCCTGTCCGATTCGTCGGCGAGATCGGCGAACGTGGCTTTGCCCTGACGCCTCACGGTCATCAGGCGTCCGGCGGTACAGAGTACGGCGTCACGCAAAACCTCATCCGGCTGAACGTGGTCGAAGCGTTCTCTTATGCTGGCTACCGTGTCCCTTCTGTCCCATTTCTCCACGACATAGGGGTCGTACCCCTCCTCTTCGCGGAGACGCCCGAGTTTTTCCTTTCTCTGACGCAAAATCTCGTTTTCATTTTCGTTTTCTATAATTTCCGAATTAACAGAATTTTGAGTGTCCGGCAATATATTTTTTCCTCCTTAATTTTCATGAAAAACGGGCGACCGAGGCGGTCGCCCCTACAAAAACCTATTTCTCTTGAATCAATTTCCCGGGGTTCAGAATCTCCTGCGGGTCGAAGGCCAGCTTTATGGCGCGGTGAATGGCGGTCTCCTCTGGCGTCTTGGTGTGGAGCAACGCCGGTAGTTTCAGGAAGCCCACGCCGTGCTCTCCGCTGCCGAGCCCGCCGAGCTTCACGGTCTCCTTGATGAGGTCCTCGAAGTATTCCTCTGAGTACGTCCCCCAGCGTTCGGGCGTCATGTCGTCCGGCTTGATTGCAAGAGGGTGAAGGTTGCCGTCGCCGATATGACCGAGGACGGCCGTCCTGACTTTCCACTTTTCGGATACCCGCGCTATGGTGCGAATAAGCTCCGGCACGACGGAAAGCGGAGCCACGAGGTCGCCCGAAAGCGAGCAGTAGGGGTCGAAGGAGCGCATACCCTCGGCCAAGTTCTGCCTTACGTTCCATATCATGCCCGAGTCTATACGGCTTTCGGCCACGAAGACTTCAAAAGCGCCCTGCTCAAGACAAATGGTTCCGACTTTCTCGTAGGCGTTCTCAAGCTCTTCGTCGCTTTCGCCCTCTATCTGTATAAGCAAATACGCCTCGGTCTTCTCCTGAAACGGCAATGTTGTGCCGACGTATTTTGTGGTGACGTCCACGGAGAAGCGGTCCATAAGCTCGCAGGATATGACTTTGACGCCGCTCTTGACGACGAGCGCCACTGTGGAGACAAGAGACTCGAGCGTCGGATAGGCGGCCAAAAGATTGACGGTTTTGCCCGGAAGAGGCTCAAGGTTCACTATAACCTTCGTGATGATTCCAAGCGTACCCTCAGAGCCTATCATAAGCTGCAAGAGGCTGTAACCCCAGGTGTCCTTGCGGAACTTCCCGCCAAGCTCAATGACCGCGCCCGACGGCAGAACCACCTCAAGCCCCATGACGTGACGCCTCGTAGAGCCGTAGCGTATGACCTTACCGCCCCCGGCGTTCGTCCCGACGTTGCCGCCGATGTAGCTCGTCTCGGTGCTCATGGGGTAGCCCGCGTAGAGAAAACCTTTTTCTACGACAGCTTTACAGAGGTCGTTCGTGACGACTCCCGGCTCCACTACGGCCACACGGTTGACGGGGTCTATCTCTAAGATTTTATTCATCTTCTCTATGGAGAGAACGATGCCGCCGTGAATCGGAATAGCCGCTCCGGCCAAGCCGCTTCCCGCCGCGCGCGGCGTGACGGGGATTCTATGCTTGCTGGCTATCTTCATCACAGCGGAGACCTGGTCGCGGTTCTCGGGGCGCACCACCGCGTCCGGGTCATGAGAGAAGACTTTGCCAGCCATGTCGCAGGCGTAGTTGTCAAGCGCGTCTTTATCCTCATAAATGACGTTTCTGTCCCCTATTGCAGCCCTCAGCTCCGCCACGACGGCGGGCGTTATCTTGCCATACTCGCTCATTTCGACACCCCCTGAGCCGAACCTTTTTTCAGGTCGCTTATAAGACGCGGGATTATCTCAAGCACACTGCCAACGACTCCAAGGTCGGCCACGCCGAATATGGGCGCTTCCGCGTCGGTGTTTATCGCCACTACGGTCTCAGCGCCGGACATTCCGGCCAAGTGCTGTACAGCGCCCGATATGCCGCAGGCGAGATAAAGGCGCGGCGTGACGGATTTACCGCTAAGCCCAACCTGAGACGAGGCCGGAGCCCAGCCGAGATCAACGGCGCTTCGCGAAGCGCCAACAGAGCCGCCCAAAAGGCCGGCCAATTCGTCGAGAAGCATGAAGTTCTTGGCGCCCTTCATGCCTTTGCCCCCGGCCACTATGACCTCCGCGTCCTGTATAGGAAGGCCGACGCGGGACTCGGCCTCAAAGCCGAGGAAAGTCAAAAGCGACGCGAGGGATGATTTTTGAGGCGCGTAACTTACTATTTCGCCCTTGCGCTGCGCGTCACGCTGAAGCGGCCTTTTGGACTTGGGGCGCACCGTGCACATCTGGGGCCGTCGCGTCGGGGTCATTATATCCGCCATGACGTTGCCGCCTATGGCGGGGCGCGTCTGCAGCAGGCCGCCGTCTTGAATGGAAAGCCCCGTGCAGTCGGCGGTCAGACCGACGCCTAATTTAGCGTAAAGCACGGGCATCGTGCTGCGCCCCTGCGTCGTCGCGGACGATATAAAAATCTGAGGTTCGAGCTTCTCCACCATCTCCTTCAAGACGGAGACCTGAGAGTCGACAAGATAATGTTTGAGTTCAGGAGCGGACACATGATAAACCTTGTCCGCGCCGTACTCGAACAGAGAGGGCAGGTCGGACGCGTCGCCCAGAACGACGCTCGCAAGCGGAACCTTGAGATCGTCCGCCAAACTCCTCCCCCACGCCAACAGCTCATAAGAGACCGAGTGAAGTTTTCCGTCCCTAGTCTCAGCTAATGTCCAAACTTCGTGTTGGGCGGCCATTATCCGTTCACCTCGACTCTGTTATCGTTCAAAACCTTCAAAAGCTCGCACACGGCCCCGTCGAAATCCTCCGAAGCGGAGAGTTTTTTGCCCTTGCGCGTCACCTGCGGATAGCGCACCTTGACCACCTTTGTCGGCGAACCGGACAAGCCCACGTTTTCTTTTGGAATATCGAGGTCGGCAAACGACAAGGTTTTAATAGCGGCCTTACGTCCCTTGAGCTTACCGCCGAGAGTGCAGAGGCGCGGGACGTTTATCTCTTTGATAACGACGGCTAAGGCCGGAAACGGCGAAGACAGCTTCTCGTGTCCGCCCTCTACGGCCCGCTCTATATCGAGTTTGCCCTCGCCCACGCTCAGCTTGCTGACATAAGTCAGCACGGGAAGCCCCAAAAGAGACCCCACGGACGGGCCGACCTGCCCCGTCTCGCCGTCGGTGGCGCGTTCTCCACTCAGTATGAGGTCAAACGAGCCGAGTTTTTTCAGAGCGGCTGACAGCGCTCTCGACGTCGCCAAAGTGTCGGAACCGGCAAAAGCCCTGTCCGTTAGAACAACGCCGTCGTCGCAGCCCATCGCTATGGCGTACCTCACGGCCTTGTCCGCCGTGGGAGGCCCCATAGTTACGGCGGTCACAGATACGCCCGGGAACTTCTCCTTCAGGCGCACCGCCTCCTCAATGGCGTGCAGGTCAAGCGGGTTTACCTCCACGGCCAACCCCTCGCGCACCATAACGCCGGTCTCCGGGTCTATCTTCACGTTCTCCGTCGCCGGCACCTGTTTCACAAGCACGGCTATTTTCTTCAAACTGCTCAAAAATGGCACCTCCTTAAAAATCTCGTGAGGATTTATTTCTCTAATTTAGGTAGCGTGTTCGCGCCCTGCGGCATGAGCCAGGTCTTCAGCGACTTGCCGTTTTTGGCGTAAACCTTATCCAAAGCCTCATCCAGCGTCCTTGAAACCTGAATGCCCGTTCCGTCCAAAAGCGCCGCGTCTATCTTGGTGACTAAATGAAAATCATACTGCTCGGCGGTCTGTCCTATGCAGTAGCCGACGTGCTTGGCTATGGTGAACTCGCGGCGTAGCTCGGCCTCTCGTTCGTCGGAGTTCTTGAACTTCTGGAGCATAGTCTGCACCTCTTCGTTTCCGAAGCCCTCGCTACAAGCGGAAAGCACTACGACCGCGCCGCCGGGGCGCGTTGCGTCCTCGGCGTTGAAGATGGTCTTGCATGTCTGATACAGGTTGATGTCTTTGGGGAATCCGCAGGCGGAGGCCACTGAGAGGTCGGCTAAGCGCGGTATGGAAATGGCGTCCACCGCGTCTACGGCGGCCATACCGGCCTCGTGCGCCTTCTGCCAGTCTCCGGCGAAAGCCCAGCCTATCTGGCCCGACGCATTTACCGCTACATTCAGCAGGAAAGAGGGCTTGAGTTTCGCGGCCGTTTCCGTCATATCGAGGTGAATCAGGTTGCCATCGATGTTGCCGCTTCGGCAGATTCGGTTGCGCCCCTTGGCCGGGGGAACATTAAGCGCGAGAATGTGGTTGGTCATGACAGTTTCGTAAGAGGCTATGCCCGGCAATACGGCCTTGCGTCCGCCGCCCCAACCGGACATGAAGTGGTAGACCACGCCGCCCGTCAGGATTACATGGTCGGCGTCCGCGGCTCGCTTGTTCAGCCTTACGGGCGTACCATAGCTCGTCTTGCCGAAATCCGCCATTTCGTCCGTTTTGGAGGAGTGGTCATAAACTTTATGACGTTTATAGAGCTCCGAGCCAACAATCGTTTCATGCTCCTGCGGCGTCTGGGCGCGATGCGTGCCTACGCCGGAGATGAAGAAAATATCCTCGTCCTTCGAACCGCCTTTTTTGATCTCGTCAACCAACAGTTTAAGATAAACGCTCGGATGTTGCCATAAGCGCGTAGTATCGCAAGTGACGATGCAGACCTTCTCGCCCGGCTTGACTATCTCGCTGACGCGCGGGCTTCCTATGGGGTTTTCGAGAGCTTTCTTTACGGCCTCTTCCTCGGTGGCGGCGCAGGGAACCTCGCGGCTCTGCAGTACACCGAGCAGGTTTTCTTCCGGAATATCGACCTCCATTATTTCACGGTCGAACTTCAAGCTGTACCTACTCACGCAAATCATCTCCTTTTCTCGTATATTACTTCAAATTATTTCAAATTATTTCAAAGATAATATTGCAAATATATATAACCCAAACAGCGCGATAACTCAAGCGGAAAAAGGCGACAAGGACAGCTTGAACCTTAACCGGAGAAAATGGCCGGAGGCAAAGTCTGTGGAATTATATCACGGTTTGACGGGCATTTGTAAAAATCAAAACTGCTTATTGACAAGCGCGCAACCACCATAGTAGAATGCTCAAGTTATGTTTGAAGTAGTTGAATTTTTAAGAAAGGGGTACTCGTGATGATAAAAATTTCCTGTTCCAGCCTCCTCCTCGTTATTATAATAGTTTCGCTTATTCGCGGGTCCTCTGTTTGGGTGGTCGGCGTCTGAGCGCCGTAGTTTTGAAAAATTCCAAACCGAGACCCTAAAAAAGGGCCTCGGTTTTTTATTTTATATTCAGCGCAAAATTTGAATAATTCGGAGGGGTTTTGAATGGGTTCCAAGGTAAATAACTGGGGAGTTTGGTCTGTGGCTTTTGTGTGGTTTACGACACATTTTGGCGGAGGCTTCGCCAGCGGACGTCAGCTGGTGGATTTTTATGTTCAGTTTGGGTGGTTCGCGGTCTTTATGCCTGTCGTCTCCACGGCGATTATAGCGCTCGTTCTCTATTGCGCGTGGAGCTTCGCCGTCAGGCATAAGGTCTACGATTATTACAGCTGGAGCGCGGAATACTACAAGCCGACCGGGCCCTTGGCGCCTGTTTTCTCGGCGGCCATCGAGGTTATGTACCTCGTCATCCTGCTTATGGCCACGGGCGTGGCTTTCGCCACGGGCGGCACGCTCCTGACGCAGCAGTTCCCCGATATCCCGTACAGCGCCGGCACCGTGGGTTTGGCCGTCTTTATCTTGGCTCTGACAATCTGGGGCGCGGAGACGGTTCGCAAGGCCGCCACGGCTATGGCCATTTTGATAATCAGCGGAATGCTTGTAATCTACATCTCTAACTTGGTCACGAACTTCTCCAAGCTCGTCGCGGTAGTCGAGGCCGCTCCGTCCGCAAACGGCGGATTTTGGTGGGCGCTTTGGCAGAGCGTGAAGTACGCCGCGCTGCAATGTTCGCTGATAGGGGCGTACACAGCCGTTGTAGACGTTCTGCACACTCAGGAGGACGTCAGGAGAACGGCAATTATAGGCTTCATCGTAAACGCCGGTATTCTGCTGCTGGCCGCTACCGGCGCGCTCTCTCACTATCCGGACATCCTGACCGAGGCCGCGCCCATAACCTATATCACAAGGCACGGCGGCGGCGGAGACATAGGCGTGGCACTCGTCTCCATGATAATCCTTTTAGCCGTCGTCTCGACGGGCGTCGGCCTTATCTATGGCGGCGCGCGGCGCGTCTCGACCTGGTGGATGAAGAAAAGCGGGGCCACGAACAGCCGCAAAATAGACATCGTTTCATCAACCATATACGTGGCGGCTTCGTGGTGCGTCGCCAGCTTCGGCCTAATTCCGCTCATAGCCAAGGGCTACACCTGGGTGGGGATTCTCTCGACGCCGCTTGTGGTTATACCGGTCTTGCTGATGGCGGCGTTTCATAAGAGCCGCGGCAACCTATCGGTGGTTGATTCTGATTAACGGCGCCGCCAGCTCGGCGACTATATACCTGAAATAGCGTATTTCGACACCACAGCAAAAACGCCTCGGCGGTTTATCTCGCCGAGGCAACTGTCCCAACCCTTCGCGTCACGACGACATCCGTGTCATAGCGCAAGAACGTTCACGTCGCCAATCTCCAATATGAGCAAGTCTCACTTCCGCAGTTTTTGTATTTCCTCCAAAGAAAGACCGGTTGCTTTAGAGATGGTGGTTTCGTCAACGCCCATGCTCAAAAAATTGGCCGCTGTTTCCATTTTTCCTTTATCATAGGCGTCTGATTCTCTTGCTTCAACATAATGCTCCCAGTCAACTTGCGCTCTTTCCCTCCTGAGATAGCCTACCCATGTTTCAGGATTCTGGATGAACTTCTCCTCAAGGCTCAATATCCTTTTTATATCTGTGTCATATTCCGCTACCTGACTCAATTTTTCCGTCCCTCCCACCGTTCCCATATACGTAAGCATTCTTTCTAGGCCCGTCATTTTGTCCGGGCTTTTGCTGAGTTCCCGAAGTTTTGGTATTTCAAGGAAGTGCATTTCCAAGTCAGGACAATAGCACTTGTGGTTTTCCACATCAAGCAGTTTGTGTATTGAGTGAAATACGCCATGCTTATCATCGAAAATCTTGAAGTTCAGGACTCCTACAAACACAACTTCTTTGAGTTCGTAATAACGCTTGCCTATAGTAAGCTGTGTCGTATAACTGCTGCATGTATAAAAGAGTCCTCTTTTCAGGAAGTCGTTCTCGTCCGCGATTTGAACCTCTACATGGAAAATTCTGCCATCAATTGTTTTTGCTCTTACGTCAAAGTGTATCAACTTGCCGTCGATAATGGGCGGGTCAATTTCTCTGTCTATGTATTCAATGTCCGCTATTACCCTGTCGGGGTCATTCAATACATCGTTCAGGAAACGGATTAAATTCTCTTTATGCTGTTCCGACGCAAAGATATACTTGAACAACCGATCGTTAAGACGATTTAGGTTGTGTTTTGCCTGCTCCGACTCTTTTTCCGGTATTCTTTTGTCTTGCGCCAAGTTCACCATTCCTTTGTCTCTTGTCATATCGTATTTCAATTATACAACGCAAACTTGTTTTCCAAAGCCGAAGAAAGATGTCGGAGGATTGGCACAGCTCAACGCCTCGGCGGTTTATCTCGCCGAAGCGTTTGATTTACGTTAAAATGTTTATTGAGGTCATGATTTCGTCAAAACTGGCAGCGGCAGCTGATATTTTTTTGATATAATCTAATAATTATAAGACTGGTCAGACTGGTTATGAGAAGGAGTTTTTATGGAGTCATGGCAGACACAAGAAGCCAAAGCGAGGTTCAGTGAATTGGCAAAAAAGGCCGCACGTTCGCCGCAGCTTGTTACAATGCGCGGTAAGCCTGCTGTGGTAGTCATTTCACAAAAAGAATATCTCCGTCTAAGAAAACCTAAGCCGTCTTTTTTAGAATTTATGCAAGCGTCGCCTTTTGACGACGGTGAGTTCGAGATTGACCGTGACATGTCTACTCCACGGAAAATAGACCTATGAATTGAGTGATAACAATAAACAAAATCAATTGTTTTCAATGTATACATTTTGCAATCACTTGGGATATAAAATTTCCTAAGTCCTGCAAGGCTTTCGGCTTCAAGACAGCGGAGATGCCTTCGGTCACCGTATTTGACTCGACGGGTTGTGACTGTATGGCTTTTGCCATCAAACAGAGAATAGAGGAACGCTCAATATTTAGGTGAGGTGCTTTCATTGAATGATTTGATTTCAAATATAGATAAATTGCATACAACAGAGTTAGGCGTAGAGCGCATAAAAAGAAATCTTGGCTTAGATACCACTGAATGTTGTTGCTTGGTGCAAGCAAAGCATTATAAGCACCCACTGCTCTATCGCGAGAAAAGGCAAGAACTGGTATGCTGATGTAAATGGTTGCCAAATAACCATAAATGCCCATATTTATACAATTATCACTGCTCATAAGACAAAACGATAAATTACGATTTTGTTCAGAATGGGAATATTCGCGGTTTCCAGCACGTGCCGACCGGTCTCAGCCTTTCAAAAAAAGTTTGCCGTAATTTTTATCTGTCGCGGGTCTTCCCATAACATTTGCGCTTCATAAAAGTCAATCCCATTTCAAAGCAAGCCGAATCCTGCCGCAACAATAAAGCTCGTGCGGTATAACAGCGACCACTGCCCTTTTACTGAGCGGTAGCTCCTAACATCTTTATAGAAACACGATTCATTACCTCAATATAATACGCATACTCCGCTGTCGACAGATTACCGGAATTAAATTTATTCATTTCTTCCCCCCATTCGCGGTATTTTGTCATCATCCTCATATAATCGGACAAAAGCGCTAAATTCCCGGGATTGTTCTGATACCTTTTCATAAAAGCAATGTATTCATCAAAAAACGCTTCATAGTTGTCCATGATTTTCTTGAAATTCGTGCGCACATTTGTCGGCGTTCTTGATGGTTGCGTTGGCGTAGCTGTCCGGTTTTGTGTTGGAGACTGAACTGTCCGTCGTTCTGACTCTCTTTTTGCAAGCGCAGCCCGCTCAGCGGCAATTCTCTCTTGCGCGCGCTTTGCAATTCTTTCCTGCTCGATTCTCTC